>NC_015471.1 GCF_000151105.2 Thermococcus barophilus MP
TTACTTAAAGATACGTTCTACTTCATTTTCTTCTACGTCAAATATTAGCGAAATTATTTCAATAGCATCACGTCCTCGTGTAATAGGACTAATTCCCCAGTATTTTGCGGACTTTTGTTTCATTTTTTGGGAGATATCTTTTCCCAGTCTTTCCATATCTTCTCTTGATGCTCCACCGACAAAGTATGCCTGAATCTTTTCATTATATACCCCATCAGTAAATGTTTCTATATCACGATGTTTGACACCGGGATAATGGAATAAGACTCTAATATAATAATCTTTAAAATACTCTTTTGGTTTATACGACGTCAAATAGGGTCCAAGGATATCAAAATACTCATTTAGAACACGTCCAAAATCCAGAGCATAAGGTATAGAAGATCTGACTTCCAAAGTTATGTTTTTATCAAAAAATGTTAGTTTAATATCATTGTGGGCTTCATAGTTAAACGTATCTACATTTATATTTTCACTATCTACCTGAATATCCAGGTCAATCCTTAAACATCTAGCAACAATGTTCAATATATTAGCTGTAAGCTTTTCTGCTATTAACCCTGATAAAATAGAAGTGAGCATGCGCTTTTCATCACGTTCCCTTCCATCTGGAGCCTTTCTATTGAAATTTTTCATAACCTTTAATGAGACTGGGCGCATATTTTCCATCAGCTTTTTTAGATACTCTCTATGACATTTGATAACTCTAAATGATTCATTTTTACACCCTTTACAGGTTCGAGGATATTCCATAACCTCAAACTTCATTCTATGTCACCCATATATTTCTCTTCTACTATCGATATAAACTTATGTTCTCCTGCTTTTTTTCTAATTTTTGCTATAAATTCTTTAACTTCATCGTCGGTGAAGAGCTCCCTTGCTATTTGATCGTGCCAAAAGTTGAACTTATTAACAACTGTGTATAGGTATTCGAATATTTTCTCAGTTTCTGATTGTGGTAGTATTTCTGGGAAATAAATACAATATATAAGATAGTCTAGTAACAGATCCACAAACTCACAATATTTTTTGTACTTTACGTTGCTATACAATTCAGTTAATAGTTTACTTAAGGCTGAAACTACATCTTTGATAACATCCTCATGGGGAATTACTATGGGAAGCTCTCTTAGTTCTGTAAGAGTAGTTTGTCTAAAATCATCCTTTAAGGCTATTGAAGACTTACCAAGGTATATAAAAGACAGCAGTTTGCTATTGATAAGAGCTAATAAATAGTAATAATCTACCAATGATAAAAACTCAGATTTTAGATTAAACACATATAAGTCCTTTTTTACAACACCTTGAAGGTTACAGAACGAGGCCATAATCCTGTCTTGTCTGCTAACAATCCTTCTAATCATTATCTTCTCTTTTGAGAGGTAAAGGTCTAAGTAGTCCTTGTTGTCCTTGTGCTGTGAAAAGTCAACAAATTTTGTTTGTTTTAAGTTAGTGATGTATCTATAGACATTTCCCTCTAGATAGGGTAGATGCCACTTGCTAAGCTTAACTAGGGAAAACTTATATTTAGACGCTAATATACCAATTGTTGAGTTTGTTAGATCACCTAATGGGTAAACATCATAATTTCCCCTTTGACTTAAGCTAGATATATGGTCTAATATCTCGTATATTACATTCCCACCCGGGAAAATTCTACATAATGGATCATTCAAGAGCAACGAATACCTTATTTTTTCTATTTTTGGATTCTCCCATACTGTTAAAAGTTCCTCTAGTCTGCTCCTTTTAGGAAAGGCATATATTAGAACCTCGTTGTCCATTGACGGCTCTTCATTTTTCAGGACTATTATTGAGTTATCCACATATGCCCCTTCAAATACATCAAATGGCAAATACAAAAAGACCTTGAGTTCCATTGTTTGCAAGAAGTGTTTTCTGGCCTTTGTGTAGTTTACGCCAGTTCCAAAACTTGCTGGAATTATAAACCCAAGATATCCACCATCTTTGAGCAATTCTTGACTTCTCCTCATAAAGGCGAGGAATGAATCTACACTATAAGTGGCCTCTTCTTCTCTATATCGTGTATCTATTATGTCTTTTTCGATATTTGATAATATGTTGCCGTATGGTGGATTTCCTATTATTATGTCAAAGCCACCTTCTTTCATTATCCATCCGAAGTCAACTACCCAGTGAAATGGTTTCAGAATATCTTCGTCGAACTTAATCTTTTTCTTCTTCCTTCTATTTTCATTAATTGTGTCGTTAATAAAGTTGAAATACTCCCCACTCACCCTTTGGTATATTCTCCTACGGATGCTCTCGAGTATCTCCTTCAGTATGGCAGCCTTCTTCCCGACGTTGTTCTTATATATCTCATAGAGGATACAGTACGCTTCCACATAGTCTTTAACCGTACTCGAATGGTCCTTGAGGAGTTCTTCAGCTTTCTTTATCTTGACAGCCTCTTCACCCGTTGCCAGCGCTTTCAATCCAATAAAGATACCCTCAACCTTTTTGTCGTACGGATAGTCAAGCGTTGCTATTGTCAATCTTTCCCCTATCCACCCCACGAGGGAGTTACCCACCCTCACGTTATACTCTATGTTCGGCAAAATAACATCTCCCCTTCTAACAGCATCAACGTCTAAGTCTTCAATGAGCGCCAACCACAACCTAAGTTTTGCAACTTCAACGGCCGTTTCATCTATATCGACGCCGTAGAGATTGTTTAAAATTATCTCCAACTTCAGCTTGTAGGTATTGAACTCTTCGCCAATAAGAGAATGCACCCTCTTCTTAATCTCGAGGAGCTCCTTCAATACAGAAATCAGGAAATGTCCACTTCCAACAGCTGGATCAAGTATTTTCATTTTGTTAATCTCGTCCAAAAAATCTTTTAGTACTCTTCCATCCCGTGTTATTGGCCGATCCTCGTTAAGGACTTCATCCAGAGTGCTAAAATTCAACAATTGTTCCTGCCATCCCCACTTTTTGAGGACTTCTTTCAGCTTCTTTATTACAACAGGCTCTACTGTACTTTTTACTATAGTTCTAGTGACTTCTTCTGGAGTATAGTAGGCACCAAGACCTTTTTGCCCCTTATTTGTTAAGAGGTTTATTAGCTTCTCATACACATGTCCAAGTATGTCGGGGTCCAACGATTCTTCATTACTCTTGCTTCCCAAAGTGAAGTCATATCTCTCCAAGAACTTGATGATTTCTTCCATAACATTATCGTCAGGAATATCATATTGTTTTTCATTCCTTAAGTTTTCTCTAAACAGACCACCATTTAAGTAGGGTATATCTCTAAAGTGTTCAATAACTTTCCTATCCCTTTCTTCTTCGGGAGTGTTGAAAACGCCGAAGAATAGTGGTTCAAGGTAGGCTTTGTAGTAACTCACAGGAACACTTGAGTTTCTCCACTCTTCAAAAGTTCTCTTCAGGAGACCTCCCGGGACAAGCCCTTTATCCTCTAGAAACTTTACAAAAATCAATCTGTTCATTAGAACAACTGCAAACTTCTGCTTATCTTCTTCTGTTGCGTCGAGAGGGGCTTTGATCTTATCGTACAGGCAGTTGTTTGTTACTTTTTTTAACTTCGTTTTGCTGTTCGTTTTGACTTCCCGATACCCAAAGACATAGTAAATGAAGTCGTCATAAAACTTTTTAGTTATCGCTTCCTTTTTCTCTCTAATAAATTTCGTTCTACCCTCTATATACTCTTCAATGTATTCTCTGGAAAACGCATAGTAAAATCTTACAAAGAGCTCTCTTAACTCTTTCACGCTGTATCCTATTATAAGACCTTTTTCTCTCTTTGAGAGATAGTTAAAGATTGGAGCAAGATCTATCTCGGCGAGTGTTTTTATCTCCTTTGAGGTATTATCATAATAAAGAAGTATCCACTCAAAACCATTCGTTGCTATCCCGATATCAACGTTGAAAGATCTTCTGTCGAGCCATTCTATCACTTGATTGACACCACTCCCCTTTTTATAGAGGTTGCTACCAAGAGGTTCAGCTTCTATAAGGATCTCTTCACCAAATATACTCTTTACGCGATAATCGGGTTGTTTTATTTTTTTGATCATGCTACTACCCAATACAGAGACAGTCCTCTTTACAACTTCTGGGGTTAGTTCGTAACCCAAAAACTTGAGAAGAGGATCTATAACGTGCTGCCTTGTAAAAGGTTCAGGTTGCTGGTCTTCACAATCTTCGGAAGTTATAGTGATATTTTGCCCCCTCAAAATCCCCTCCAGTTTTCTTCTTACTTTTGGATAAGAGCCAAGATCAGCATTTATTTTGTTTGCGAGTTCAAGAAATTTACCCCACTTTTCATACACATTTTTTGGGACTTCAATACCAAAAGTTAATACAGCTTGAGGCATGCGTCATCACCTTTTAATTTTTAGCTTATTTCTGAACGGATTCTATTCTAGGACTATAAGCCCCTAATTAACGTATATTTAATGCGGAATTAATAGTTTTAAATTTTTTAGTGTTATTTAAAGATACTCCAAAGCCCGAAATAAACATTTCCCTCCTACGATTTATCTCACTAATAGCTTTCACAATCATTGGGGCCTATCTACCTATCTAGCAGCTAGCACGTAGAATCCTTAAATTTTGTTGTCCCAACAGGATCCTTCTCAGACCAAGAAATTTTGAGTCAAAAATACGGATTGGATAATAAGAAGCAAGGTTAAACAGAAATATTGGTAGCAGGGCTCGTACTTGTTAGGCGATTCTTTAGTGGGGATTATGGATATCATTATTGAAGAGAAAGTAGAGACGTGTTTATCACTTGTATTACTTATAATGATAGTATAAATGAGGTCAATTCAAGAATTTTTGATAGAAATGCAGTGTCCTGGTGCTACATGACTTTTTCCGAAAGTCTGTTACAAGTGATAAACATCTCTCTGTCTCTACTGGGCTGTTTCTTGGTTGGTAATTTTTCTGACCTTGTCCCCGGTGTGAAGGGCAAGGGGCTTCCAACCTGCAAGATAGGTAATTTTATGCTGAGGAAAATTGCATAGACGCAAAAATGCTATCACTATAGTCACTATAGTTAATAATCAGTTCTCGTCAAAGCCACGCTTCGGGCATGCTCTGTCCTAAAGATCTCCTGTGTTTCCCACTAATAAAAAACTGGCCTCCTTCCCATCCCAAAGGACAAGGCTTGAAAAAGAAAAATATCAGAGCGTCAGTAAAAAGAGCTCTCTTGGCACGAACCATACATCGCCTTTCTTTTTCAAAGGACCATTGTAAATAACAACACCGCAGGTTAACCCCGTCTTCTTCATAGTCTTGATAACCTGGCGAAGATCCTTCTTTCCCCAACCGACCTCAATTACAATTCCTATGGAGTGCCCTTTTAGAATAAAATCTGCACCGCCCTTTTGGGCATCATAGTGAAGACCCAACTTCTTCTCCTTAGCGAGCAAGTGGAGATAAAGTGCTACAGCATCCTCAAGAAGCATGCCAAGCGTTTTTGAATCCCTTTCAAACAGTCCAAACTCATAAAGCACTGCACTCCTAAGCATTGGAGCCAAAAATTTATACTTTGGAGTCTTCCGAGCAACTTTACCTAAAGAACCGTAAGCCCTTACTGGGAAGATAACCTCAAGGTCCTCGAGCTTCTCAATCAGCTTCTCTATCGTTCCCTTAGCAAGCCCCAGCGTTGAGCTCAAGTCATCATATGCCAAGCTCTCACCGGAAGCAAGAAGAAGTAACAGACCAAGAGCCTTTTCCCGAGTTGTTTCGGAAAGCCCCTCGCGCACTAAATCAACTTCGACAATCTTTCTCACTATTTCGTAAGCATCTTCAAGCGGACTCGTGGAGGTGAGATAAATGGGTAGCGAGCCCTGAATGAGGTAATCCTCAACATCCTTTTCAGTGAACTTCAATAATACTCCTTCAAGCTTCTCCTCAATTCCCGAAAAATCACAGTTGAGGAGTGCATGCTTTAAAGCTATGCTGAGCTCCTCTGGAATCCTTATCCCTTTTTTCAAGAGCAGGTACTCGGTGAACGTTAGGGGTGGCACTCTGAGCTTCTTAGCTCTTCTCGTCAAGTCAGGGTCAAGCTTGAGGGGAAGTGAAGAAGAGCCAGTGACTACAATCATGAGATTGTTTGCGGAGTCGTGAAGGTCTTTCACTGTGATGCCAAAGTTCTCATCATAGTGGGCTTCATCAATAAATAGGAACGTAGGCTGGCTGAACTCTTCGACTCTCTCACCGAGAAGACGCTCGTATGCTTGAATAAAGTCGCTCAGGCTTATTCCCAGTGAACGAAGCTTGTCAAGGGGAACATAAACAAGTCTCTCTCTTGAAATTTGGGGAAGAAGTTTGAAGTAGGTTTGAGCGAGCATGGTGGTTTTTCCAACACCACGGAGACCATAAAGGACAAGGAGTTTGTTCTCTCGTGTTCTGAGGAATGATTCAATTTCTTCACTAAGCTTTGCAAGAGGCTTTCTTTCGGGTCGTTTTTCCCCAGCTGGAGTGAAGGCGTACTTTCTAAGCCTTGCCTCGGCTGTGTCAATTGTCCTCCTTACGATGCTTTCTACAAGCTTTTCATCCATACTTTTGCACCTTAGTGTAGTTCATTGCAATAGGATAAAAACCTATCGTTTTATATCACCAAAGTGATATTGAATGTAAGCTAATTGTGAAGAATCTCCAGTTGTTCTGTTTCCCATTATTGTGATAATGTTCCTTTCACTTAATATCCTCTTGAGAACACTGACCTCCATCCTGAGAGGGTGGAGGTAAATCATCACATGCAACGTCCAGAAAAAAGAGAGATTAAAGTTGAGTCGCGGAAAGATTAAATCGCCCAGCAATTATTTCTTTTGTGATGTTTTTCACTGTTGTTGGGTCCTCTTCAAGGTGGAACAAGTGCGTCCGCCCATACCTACCACGTGAGATTGCTTTCCGTGTAATTAATCCCTCCGCCTCCAATTTAGCCCCGATATAATTTATAGTATGTTTCATTGTTCTCGGGTACCACCCCAAAACATCACACAACTCTTTATATTTTAGATACAAGGTGCTACTGTCAATCTGAGCATGCCCTTTCTCTGTGAGAACGGCTAATGCATACAATAACAGTAAAGCATCGATGTCCAAACCATTGATAACCTGATTTAATACCTTCCTCTCAATGATTTCTACAGCTCTCCAAATTGATTTTTCTGTAATTTTTCCATTCTCAGCTTCATTTGGCGCTTCTCTTAAAACAAGAAATGCCCAACGTAGATCCCTCGACTCCCGGCGTATTAATGCAGCAAGCAATCTCAGAGCAGCGTCGTCAACAGTTCCAGGCGCAAATGCTTTTTCAACCCTATCCTTTAGAATAGCATATAGCTCATCGGTGTTGTAATTCCTAAAGTACACAAATATTGGCGAGAGGGATGAAAATGATGGGGCAGACAATCTTTCCACAATCCTGGCATTATTAGTTACAAAAAAGATAGAAACTACAACTTTACCCACCCGCTCATTAATACGAGAAAGACTATACACAAGATTATCAACTGGTTCTTCTCCGGGCCTTTTTCTCAATTTATCAATTTCATCCACTATAATAAGGTACTTGGACTCTTTTTCTTTCATATACATTATAGTGGAGTCATAAATATCGGCAATCGACATTCCGAGATTCACGTTAATTCCAAGTTGAGACGCAAGTTCATATAGGACTCTGCGGTACGTAAGATCCTTGGCAGATATATAGATCGCCCTTGAATCAATCTCATTTTCTAAAGCGACTTCATTGTAAGTTCTTTCAAGCATTCTTACTGCAACTGTTTTTCCAACACCTGGAGGACCATGTATGACAAGATTCTTGACTATAGAGGAAAATAAGAAATCTGCAGCATGTCCCGCTATTTCTTCAACTTCTCTGTCTCTAAAAAGCAACTTCTCAGGAATATATCCCTCAGATAAATACTGCGGGTAAAGCAGTATTCGAGTAGTAGTTCTTCGTTTTGTGAAAATTTCTTTGAGCTTGTCACTCATATTTAGCCCTCCACTTCCCAAGCAAATTTCCACTTCCTAACTCTCGCTTATCATTTATATATGTTTCTCCATTTCCTGCATTTCTCATCTTTACAAATGTCGGGGGGAAGGGGGTGTGTTAAGAAGTGGAACCTATTTTTGGTAATATTTTTAGCATTTTAGTAACTTTTTGTTATTAAATTATTATAGAGGATTAATAAAGATAAAAAGACATAAAAAATTCAAATTAGTTCAAAAAACAGCAATTATTAATGTTTACCCTGATAAAAGTCATATTAAATTAGTTTTTTGTTTCGATCAAGATAACATTTTGGAAAATTTCCAACAGTACTCTATTGGAAATTTGCATTAGGAAGTGGAACCCTAACATATTACACGGGTTACCGCATATAAGTTCCATTTCCTAACACACCCCCACCCCCCAAGGCACCATGTCTCTATATAATATCTTGGCAGTCCTCAAACTTTTCGTAGGGATTATCCGAAGGGCAACCCTTATCTTTTAGGAATAACCTTGTATAGCAAAGATATAGTAAAAAAATTAACCAAAAAACCACTCTTTGTCAATAGTTTCGATGGTTAGTGGATTCTTATCATCAAGTATCTTCTTTATCGGACCAAGTTTAAATTTGGGCCCTAATTGAAGCTTCTTGTAAAGGAGGTAGAGTAATGAATTCACTGGAATACAAAAGACATCCTTTTTAATATTCATCCCGACACTTTTAGCTATGAAAACAGGATAATACCTGTTTTCTTCTCCATTTCTTTTCATTTCATCCTCAAGGTACTTTTTAATTGCCCTGATGTCAGAGTCAGTAGGGGTGTAGTTCCAACGGTTCTTGCAGTCGTAAACAATGTAATAGTTATCTATCCACGCAATTCCATCAGCAAATTCACCTTCCAATTTGTGTCCCTTTTGAATTACGTTGAATCCAATAGCCTTTAACAAATCAGCTATTCTATCTTCAAATTCATCGTTACTCAATTCTTCTTCCTCAATATCCGAGAAATACTTTCCAATCCAGTCTTTCCAGTTCCATCCTCTTGCTTCCCCTTCGAGGAGTTTTAGCCACTCTTTTGGTGGCTTTTCTCCAAGTTCCTCAAGAATCTGGATTATTTCTTTCGGGCTGATAGAGAAGAACAATGCACTCTTGTTTGGAAGCCTCTTGAGGAGCTCTTCACTCTTAACCTTAGCTTTTCCTATGGGTTCAAAATCAAAGTGAGGTTCTCCTTTTTCATTGTATTTCATTCCTTTTACCCTTAAGTACACGAAAGGTTTGTGAAGATAATCGTGTATTTTTCCTTTTATTGTCTGCTTAATGTAAACGCCGAGACCAGGGAGAGGAAGAGATTTCTTAAGGTTTTCCCAGTCTTTGAGTTCCTTGTATGACCTCTTAGGATATGGGGCTTCTTTTGCGCTTTCCCAATAGTCCTCAGCCCAGGCAGTTTCCAGCACAAGAACACGTTTCATAAAGCTTTCCCCACTATCATCTTAGTCTTAACAGTATTTCAATCTTATTTACCTGTGTTGTTATCGCTATCCTTAGATATCTCTACTATGTTGAATTGCTTTTGGTGCAATTCAGTCGTTTCTGGATTCATCGCTTTCCAACAAAGAAGAGCTCGAGCCCTCTGATAAACTTCTCCAAGTTTCTACTTCTAAGCCCTCTTTCTGCGAGTATGTCCCTGAGCATTAAAGTCTCGTTGTTCACGAGGGAGGTCAGAATTGAAGGTAGCCAATAGTTCTCATCATGCTTTTTGTTCCATACATCAGGTAAACCTCATACTCCACTATCCAATAGTCCAGGAATTCTTTGAATTTATAGGTATTCTCTATGGGAATTAAAACTACCCAAGGAGCTAAGAACACTCCATTAAGATCTTTGAGAATTCCTCCACTTCCATCTCTCCCTTTAAGGGCGTAATTAAACTTCTTTCTTTGACTCCTGTCTAATCTTTGAACATTTATACTAAATAGGCTATAGCTCTCTCCATTCATGAGCTCATGAATGGGCTTTCCCTTGGTAAGAGAAAAGCCACTTATGATAATTCCAGGGGTGGCTAAGTAATTTGGGTCCCAAAGGCTTTCCAGATTAATAGCCTTAACATCTAACTTTTCATGGGAAAATCCTAAATCCAAGAGTATTTCCCTGAATTCAAAAGCTAAATCAAATCGCTCCTCTTCATTAGCTTTCTTTGTGATAACCATGAAGTCAAAGTCATTGGGAAGTTCCTTTCCAAGTGTGGTGGACCCATAAAGGATCACATCAAAGACTTTCTTGTGTTTCTTCTTGAAGTTCTTGGCTGCCTTCACAAGTTTACTTAATTCTATCGGCAAGCCTGAGAACTGCATTTCTTAACTCCCCCACTTCTCTTTTTGTGATCCTTCTCTCATAAGCATCTCTATAGAAATCAAAATACTTATTCACAACCTTGTATAAATCTCTGTAATGAAGTCTCAAAACTGCAAATCGTTCTGCGTGATTCTTTGGCTCAAGCCCCAAGTCCCTCTTAATAATGTAATCACAAATCCCAACCATAGCCTTGAAATACATAATGGTAGCAGAGTTATACTTTCCTCGTTTAAATGCTATTTCTCCGACTTCAATGCATTCCTGAATATTAGCCTTTAAATCGTCCAAATTTATTGGCATATTATCGCCTCCTTTCAGTCATGAGAACAATAAACCAATATAAAAGGCTTTTTGTTCTCATGATCACAGCAATGGATATTACATGCTCTTTTTAAATTTGCCTCTTAGTGCAAAATTGCCGCCACCAATAAGGTGAAGTGTTATCTTTTCAAAATCCTTTTCCAGAACTTCCAAGTAGAGTCCGATGGCTTCTTTGATGTTTCTGAGAGCTTCTTCTTTGGTTTCTCCTTGAGACATGCATCCAGATAATGCTGGAGCGTGATGTTTCTGATGACCTTGAACTGAAACATGATCATAAGGATTAAAATACCGTACTCCAGATTTGTTTGGGTGGGTATTATGGAGGATCGGTTTGAGGAGCTTGCGAGGGCTGTGTTGGGTAAGAGGGTTGTTAGGGTTGTCACTGGTCCGGATGGTTTTGATTTGGAGTTTGATGATGGCACCATTATTGAACTCTATGATGTTGGTGGTTATGTGATAACGAGCAGAAAAGAGGTAGAAAAATACGAAAAGCTTAACCAAGAGTAATCTCAGCACTCTTTCCTTAATTCTTCTTTCAGAAATTCTATTGGTTTAAGGATTTTAACTTGATGATCTTTAAGCCGCAAGACTTTCTTGTCATCTCTTAAATCCAATAGGTCATCGTCCCATGTTAGGATTACTTGAACCTTTGCATCATAGGCAATGTCAAGCAATTTGTTGTCATCTTCATCACGGCAAAGGTTGAAGTGTTCTTTTGGCTCAATTATTTCTGTTCCATAGAGGAAATTTGCAAGCACTTGCAGCCAATTTTTGCTCAGCTTTCCTTCCTCTTCTAGGATCGCCATCTTAATTTGGAGCTCCTCTAAGGCTTCTTGACTGGTATAATTAATAAAGTGCTCTTTATCGAGAAGCTCTATGAGAAGAGCAGCCAGTCCTCTTGGTTTTATCATGACAGCTAAGACAACGTTGGTGTCCATGACGAGCTTCATTTCTTTACACCTTTGAGCTCCTTCCACTTTCTGTCAGCATCCTCGAGGATATCTTTGATCTCTGACCATTCGTCTTCGATCTCTTCAGTGAAGAGCTTCTGAAGGGCTTGCCTTGATCTTGCCTTAGCTTCTTCTGGCGTGATTGTTTTCGCCTTTTCTCTCGCTTTTTCCATCATTATCTGTCCAAGTGTTAGTGTTACGGCGTATTTGATGAAGTCGGAGCGGCTCTTGAATTCGCCTTCCTTTACAAGTTCATCTATCTTTTTGATTATGTATTTTGGGAGTCTCACTGAAACTGGAGATTCAATAACCTGAGCCATCAGTATCACCAAATACAAATGTAATACAATTGTATTTAAATTTTCTGGTTATCATGATAACAAAATTAAAAGGGCCACTTGAGGTCGTGTTGGTGGCGTCTATTAACTTCCATTACTATATTAAAGTCTTTTTTGAGTCTGACATAATTGTCTGCCAGTTGCATAATTTTATTGGATCTCTCATCTATTAGTTTGCTCTCCACAAACACTTTCTTTCATCTATATATCTTATATTTAGTGTAATTATTTAGTGTAATGTGTCCAATTTGGTTTTCAAAATTAGAACGTTACTGTTATATATGAAAAGTGCAGTAATTATTATTCGGTGAGATTCGTGGGTCTGAGAAAGTTGATTTTGGGTTTTGATCCTGATGAATTACATGAACTAAAAACAGCACTTATTCGAATTGAGAATATTGAAAAAGAAATTCGAGAAGTGAAAGAACATATGAAAGAACTCCAGAGGTTGCTTAATGATAAGGCTGATAAGCAGGCCGTGGATTTATTGTCAAAGATGCTTGAAACTGAACGAAAAATCGTTGATTCGTTAGAACAGGAACTAAAGGAGATAAAACTAAAATTCGATACTTTAGAGCTATCTTCGGAATTAGCTGAATCTCATAAAGTCTCAATAGATGATTTTGAGTTAGAAGAACGATTAATTAAGCTAATTTCACAGGGTCATAATTCACCAACCGAATTAATACGTATGCTTGGTATTTCAGCAGATAAGCTTTATCAGATAATTAATAGATTAATAGCAAGCCGAAGAATAAAGAAGATTAAGAAAGGACGCAAAGTATACTATGTTTTAGTAGAAGAGTGATGTTATTATTGTTCGGTTATAATTCGGAGCCGAATATCGATATTTTATCTGGGTACTTTACTGAATCTCCCTTATGTGCTGGGAAAACGTCCTTTGTAGTACATTTACGATTGAATAGTTTGACATATGGGCTTAGATGAAAAATCTCCGAATTTACCCGAATAATTCAAATCACTGTTGTATTAGTGTATTTAGGTAAATTACTTGATATATTGAACTTTCTTGGCTCGAAGACTTGTTATATGGAATAATCGAGGGGGAGTGTTTAAGAAAATTATATATTTACCGTAGCATTAAAGATCATAATGGCAGGCCTCCGCTTTTTCTTTTTTCCATAACTCACTTAAACAATGAATGGGGACACAGTTATTAGTGAGGCATATGAAGAAAGTTAACTCATACTCTGTTAAGTCTTCAAATATCATAACAAACGATATTCCTCCCAAAATAAACCAGAACAGTCTGATTGACTTCAGGAGAAAGCTTACTTCCTTGATAGTTAGGGATTTGTTTGATGTTTATCTCAGAAACCCATATTACAAGAGACCTGTCCTTGTATTTGGTCCAGATATTCTGTACGTTCACTTCGACAAGACGTTCTATGTAATTGAGCGTGAAATTGGCAAAGCCCTAAATAGGTGGGCGAACTTAGCTCAGGCATTTTCACTTAATGAATTGGCTCCAGTAAAGGCTGATAGGATCGTTCTGAATGAGTTTTATACTGTGCCATTGTATCATGAGACTTTGAGAGGGATTTTGCATGAAGAAAGGACTCTAACATTCCTTGGTAATGAGCCAAGAAAATACACAAGCAGTGAGCTTAGGGAAATCTCCCGAGCATTGCTTAGCAGTAAAGGGGCTCTTTTTGAGTTTGAGATGTTTAGCAGGATTGAGAAGAGAAACAAGGAGACGTTGGTGGCTAAGTTTTATCTCTTTGTGCCCCTTGAAAAAGGGCTCGAGTTTCTGTGAATCTCTGCTTCTGAGGGGAATGAAACATACATTTTTCTGTGTTGTTTCATAGAGGAGTGTAACAAAATCTATATAACTGTGGAATCTGCTAAACGCTATGAGGGATTGGAATGGCAATGCCGAGAAGTATAAGAGAGTGTTTAGGAGAAATTATCCCTGCAGGAATTTTGTTGGTCTCATATAATCAGTATTCTTTGGGTTGGAAGGTTGGAATTAAGTTGGCGAAGGAGGAGATAGACTCTGGCGGGTTTGCTATTATAACCAATATTGCGATCCCTTTTAGGAAGTTTTGTGCAAGGGTGAATGCTGCAGGCTTGGATATTATAAAGGAGGGCGAACAAGGGAAGTTGGCTGTCATAAATGTCTTCAAGGAAGAGGTACCTTATGATTTCGTTTACAGTTTGGAGGATGTTGATGAGAGTACGTTTATTCCAAAATATGTAGAAGTCAAAAAGGAGATTGTTAAGAAATATGGATTAGGGAAAAGGAAGGTCATTCATGTATTTGCTACGTTGGATACGCTTTATACAAGATTTGGTGAAGATGTTATGAGGGAATTGTTTATGGCACGTTTGTATGCAGGAGAAGAGTTGGTTTTGAGGGGGTTTAATTTTTGGGATGTTCTCATTGTTAATAGGGACAGCATACCTAAAGAGCTACACTCTTGGATGGTCACCATTAGTGATTATGTCATCATGACTCAGGGAATTTTGAAAGAGCAGGAATTTATCGAGAATATCTCTGTATTAAAAGGAGTCTCCAAAAATTTTAGACCCATAGTTTTTCAAGTCAGAACATCAACAATATCAATACCCTCAGAAATGATATATTAAATGTGCTCGTATGAAATCTAAAGTTGTAGAATTGAGAGGTTAACACAATGAAATGGGGAGTGTTTGGAGAATTAAATGTGACAACTTGAGGTTTCATTTGAGTTAGACTTTGTCCTGAATCTTGAAAGAATTACAAAATTTTAAATTTATAAAATATCGAAGGTCAATAGTTCCATTTTTCAAATAGCTCTCTCGTGGTTTTTGCATAAATTTCGTCAAAGGCTTCTCTCCAGTCTTTGGTTAGCTTGAGCAGTCTGCGTGGTCGGTTTCTTGGATTCTCTACGAGTCTTGTTTCAATTATACCGAGCTCTTCCATCTCGAACATGAGGTTTCTCCAGCTTCTGAGGGCTGTCCCGGGATTCACACCAAGAAACTCGGCAAGTGCCAAGTTGCAGAGCTCTTCCGCTTCACATTTGCAGTAATCTTTGTGTGTCCAGCAGGGTCCTCCTATTTCCCGGAATGTTTTCTTTATTTTTGGGGCATTTTCAAGGGCTGCAATCATCCTCATTACATTCCTGAGCGTGGCTCCTCCCATGGTGATAACCTCAATGATGAATAGTTCGAATTGCTTTAAAAGCAATTCGGTGTGAACCACAAATGTAAATGCATTTTCATGCATAAAACTGTAAGGTGGTACTATGTTTGTAGATAGAAGGGTAGAATTCCCTCTTCTCAAAGTCTGGCTTTACTGAGAAGGCCAAGGAGTTATGTGAAAAAGAGGGAGTTAAGATGCTTAAGCCTGAGGATTTAGAAATTAGGTGATTTTTGGGTCAAAGGATGTCTTTGGTTTTTAGAATTTGCCTTTTATGATATTTCTACCGAGTGTTGCCATTAAGATTAAATTATTTGAATAAATATCTAAGAGAGGATGGGGGGTAAGAAATGCCCTCATGGAGAGTTCACAAGAAATGGGGAGAAAGGATTTTAGGCTTCTCAACTTCGAAAATTGATCAGTTAATAGACCAGGATGAAACTCATGATGCGGGGAGATATGATATTAATATCTTTGAGAGACAGGTGACTCATGTAAAGTCACTATACGGGGAAACGGGAGTTGAATATTATATCCTCCACCACTTATTAGACTATGCTGAGCAGAGATTGTTAAGTATACTATCTGATGAAGCTATAAGGGAATATTATGAGAGGACTAGAAGTGCAGAAGAAGTTTTAAGAGAGGTTAGACGTAAGCTTCTTGAAGATCTTCAAGAGTTTAAATTAAAAGATGACCCTTTTATAGCTAAAACAATAAAGAAGATAGTAAAATTCTATCAAAATTTAGACATGCTGGATGAGCTTATTTTTGATATAATGAACGGAGATAATTTTCCTAAGCGATTGGGAAATATCATTTATATGAAGGCCATTCCTCACTCAAAGAGTTGGTATTTCATTGATCAGAAAAAAGTGGACGAGATAGTGAACATAGCAATCGAATGTATAGGTGAAATATTTGGAATTTTGGCTAAAAAATTTCAGTAGTTGGAGCCACGATGTTCCCTATTCATTTTGAATTACTTTAAAAGCAACTCGATTAATTATATTAATATTTCCACGTTTTAATTTTCAAATAAACTCAAATCCAAAGCTAATCAAGTCCTTCACAATTGAATGCAAATGGATAGAATTACTATTCACTTCTGGGACAAAATACCTGACTAAACCATCATTCAGTAGGTCATGTAGCTCTCTTAAGAAATGCACTTTAAGCTCTCTTACTTGTTCTTGCGGATTACCTTTAGATAGCTCTTTACATTTCAGTCCACCAAAATATGAGTCTAATGTGCCTACGTGGGATGTAGGTCTCTTATTTTTCCCCAGACATTTTCCCCATAGATGAATGCTCATTATATATCCCCTTATTGGGTATAGCTCTTTGAAAATCTGAGATATTCTCTTTTTTGAAAATCTGCCAATTTCCATGTTGTGAGCTGAAAATAGTTGTGGTATGTCTAAAGCAATTCTCAATTTTAGCTCACGTGTTTCTATTAGCTTTGTCAGCTTCTTTAAATCGTACGTAGTTGAGAGTATGAAATTGCCACCATGATATTGTGTTCCATACCTATTTTCGATGAATATCTGCACATCCGGATACTTGTTTAGGATTTCTCTTTCGAACTTTTCATAGAGGTCCACGAAATGACTTAAATTTTTACAGTAATCATTGAATGGTGGATGTATTTCAATTATTTTTGGCGGTCTTTTCTCACCTACAAGCCTGAAAATAAAAACAATAAAGTCCCCCACCCAGTCTTCATCAAACCATAATTTGGGTACCCCTCTTTTATCTGCTCTCTTTATCCCTATTAACCCTTTGCAAGCAGGAGAGGTAAATTTTCGTGGATAATATGAGTATTCCGTGTGAAGTGAATAGTCAAAGTTGCAGGGTATTTTTGTTTTACTATCAAAATGAGCTGGGATTTCCTTGATCTTGGGTTTGATTCCATAGGGATATCTCTTGTTCCCATAGAGTATTGGTATAAGCTTAACCATAATTTCACACCTATCTTGTGATTATTTTTTATAAGTATCTATCTGTTTTCTGTTTTTAAAGTTCAATAAGGAGGATTTTTTTAGTTTTTAGAATTTTGCCTTTGATAGTAAATAACAAAAAGAATCAACTAAAGGATGCAAAGCCAATCTCATAGAGCTGTCTGAGCATTCTAAGAACTTTTTTGGCTGTGTGTTGGAGTGTATAGTTGCTAGTAGAATTTGCAAGTACTTTAACCACCACATCACTCTTGTTCTGTATGTTCTCAGTCTCAAATACCTCTTTGAATAGTTCGTCAACATCTTTGTCGGCGTCTTTTTCATCAAGCATCCCTTTCTTTGCGAGCTTAAGAACAAGCAGTAATGGTTTCTCAAGCTTCTTTCTGTTGCCGTGGAATTTTGGAAGTATTTTCATAAGAAGTGCAAGGTCGAAAATTTCATTGTTAACTTTATTTTCATCATTATTATTTTCAAACTCTATTATTCTTGCTTTCCAGCTTTCTTTTGCGTTTTCGAAGAACAAAGCAATCTCATCAACTACTCTGTAACCAAAGTGCAAGTCGTATGGCTCGAGGGTCTTGTTGAGTTGCTGGAGTATTTGCCAGTATTTTCCATTGCCAGCGTTTTTGAGCTCTTTAAGGGCTTCTTCAATATCGCTTTTTGCTAGGCCATCTTTTCCTTTCTTGTAAACTGTTAAGAATTTCCCACTCCTTCTTAGATCATCAAGGACTCTCTTTCTTAAATTTTCAAGTTCTTCCTGCGATAACTTGGCTTCCTCTGGAGGGTAACCTTCAAGATCCACATCATGGAACTCTATTGTAAACGCTCTATCGAGAACCTTAGGGCTGAACATGTAAGTTGTTTCGTCTATATTCACCGTACCTATTATGTATAGGTTTGGCGGGAGTTTGAGTTCTTTGGGAATGCCTTGCTCTTCTACAACTTTATCAACATCGTGGAGCTTTATGCTCTCTCTCGTGAAACCGCTATCATCTCTGCCGCTCTCAAGGACGCTGAGGAAGTCGGCGAAGTAATATTCGACGTGAGCAAGGTTCATCTCGTCGAGAATGATGAAGTAGGGCATGGCTTTTTCTCTGTTCTGTTCATAATCTTTGATTGCCCTTAGGATGAATTCTAAGAGAGGAGTTTTGTAATATTTGCCATCTAACGGGTTGTAGTAGCCAAGCAAAGGCTTTGAATCTCTCCAATCTGGGCGGACGGAGAGGAAGATGTGATTACTAATCTTAGGCATGCAATCTTTTGGAGCTTTGACCTTGATGAACCCTCCACCACTCATGTCACTACTCCTAGCTGGTCGTTCTTTTTCAACATCCCAAAATTGTGATACACTTCTATCACACTCTATGACCTTTATAGCTTTTAAGAAAATGTCATGCTCTTTGATGTAGTCCTCTACAGTCTCATCATAAACCCTTTTAACCCATTTCATACCTTTTTTCCAGCTTTCTGGCAATTCTTTTTCTTCTTTTAAAATTCTATCAACTATAAAAAGCCCGTAGGGAACCTTTCGATAGTACTGGGTATCTTTTTCATCACTATCATACACCCACAGGATAAATGGAAGATCAATATCTTTTGCTTTTCCTGCAGGTCTCCAAGCATAAATCACGTATCCAATTTCTTCAATTGTTTTTTCAATTGCCTTGATTTCCTCTTCAGCTTTCGTATTTGGACCTGATGCAACCATTAATTGAGGGATTTTATCCCCTGCTAATCTATCTTCTAAAAGTTCAGCAAACTCCAAAGCAATTTTTGTCTTTCCTGTTCCACTTAAGCCTGAAAGAATTACAAAACCTTTTGTTTTTAGGGCAGTGTAAAATTGAGCAATGACATGATCTGGGAAGTGGTAACCTTTTGAGTGGAAATATTGCTTCAAATTTTTAATATTCTTCGAATCTGAATCATCTTTGCCCATAAATTCACCCTCAAAATACTCCTCCAACACCCATTCTATCTTTTTAATGATGTCTTCTGCTTCTTGTCTTTTTTCATCTGGAAGTTCTGGGTTATTTAAAAGCTCTTCATGTTGTTGTTTTGCTTTTAAAAGGAGGTTATATACACTTTCTGGCTTAATAATCTCATTTTCTCCAATATATACTATCTTGTTTTGACCAAATTTTTTGAGTCCTATCTCTTCGGGAGAAAATTTAACATATGCCTCTGGAAGGAACACTGTTGATAATGTTTTTTTGCCCCTGAGTTTGCTTACAACTTCATTAACTTCTCCAGATAGCACTTTGGCAATATATTCAGCATGCTTTTCCGAAATATCGCCCTTTTTTATTGCCTCATTTAAGTATTCTTTAGCTTCATCTGGAAGAATCTCGGTTAGTGCTTTACCGGTTCTAAAACCCTCCCTTGAGTATTCTCCTTTTCCATAGAACCCCACAAGATAAAATTTCCCATCATCTATGTTTCTTGAAATGAAAATTACTAAACCCTCACTAAACTTGCCAAGTTTTCCCCTACTCTCAACGTGGCCATAATAATATTCTGGACTGAAGTTTTCATAGAAATTCCACCATTCATGAGCTAACCCAGTCTGTTTAACGTACTCAAAGCCATATTTATCCCTTTTCTTAAATCCTTCCTCATCAAATCCTTTCCATCTGTTATGCGCCCAAGCAATATTTGCAACTATCCCAATTGTTTTCGTTTCTATTTGTTTCTCAGAGTTTGAGTCTCCAAAGAATTCATGAATCCTTTTTTTATCCCTGTTATCAACAGCATATTTCAACAACCTTTGCATTAGGGGCTGAGGATTGTTGTTAATTATCCATTCTTTCAAGAGCTCATCAAACCCTGCTACATTCAACCCAAGTTGCCGTGTATACTTATCGGATACAGTGTTTATTTCTACTCCATGTCTTTTTGCAACTCTTTCTGTTGCCTCTTTTCTAAGCTTTTCTAAGTCTTGCTCGGGAGAATACATATCCTTAATTTCCTTAAGAACATCTAATATTTCGTCAATCCTCCGGGACACTTCTCATCACCTTTTTAGGGTTTACAACTTAAATACCCAATTCCCTCAAGTTTAACATTATCTCTGTCCAATAATGCCCTTAAATCGAATTTTCCTTTGCATTCTTTTAGGTCTCCAATACATTTCTTGCTTATTTTGTCAAAAAACAAACTCCTATCCCCCGGATAAAGCACCACAGCAAATTTAGCATTTAGAGCATCCCTATAAGTGTGCATCTTATAAATATCCTCAAGCTTTGCCCATGTCTGAAAATTGGGCGCTCTTTCCATTTCTCTGTCCTCTTCTGCAAACTCGTTAACGTCAACAACATCGAGCTTAAACTTAGCGTCGAAAACCCCAATGATATTTCTTCCTTTTAAAAGCAAAAAGTCTGGCCTTAATGAGACAGAATAACCACGCTTTTTCAGATTATAATAAAGCCTCCAACCGTTATCAAACTCTGCATAAACATGTCCTCTCTCAGATAGCTCCCCGGTTGGTTCAACAATTATTCTCAAGTTTTCTTGTCCAAGTATCTTCCCAAGTTCCTCCACAAGCTTGAAGAAGCACCAGTACTCGTAAAGCTTGGCAATGTCTTTGTTATCTATGGCTTTTTGCATTTCATCGAAAAACGGTGAGTAACTCCTGAACTCTCGCCAGAGCTGGAGTAAATCCCTGTATCCTTCACGTTTAAGAAGCACTTGAGAAGTGTATGGAAAGATGACCATCTCACCAACATCATCGAAAATATCACTTGTGGCATAGTATTCCAGTTCACCAAGAATAGAGGTTAGTTTGGAAGTTGCATTCTCCTTTTGCTCTTTTGTTAGATATGACGAAGTTAGAATTGCAGCAATAGCTTTCTCACCCCATGTTATCAACTCGTTGAGGAAGTGCTTGGCAAATCTATTCTCATGAGTGTCAAAGCTTTCATACTTAATTCTTTGAGCAACCTTAGTGGGAACATGATTGTTCAAGTATTCTGCAACTGCAATAGAAGAGGGCTCCGCTTTTATCAAGTATTCAGGATGGGTAATGATTGACATCACAGTGTCTTCATCAACTTCACTTACTTCCCAGAAGTTTAGCCATTCTTCCCTCTCAACAAGTTTTCTGTGAGGACGTCTTATGATTTCTTCATAGGCTGAGATTATCCTCTCCCTGTTATTCACAAGAAAGTGATATACAAAGAGTTCGCTCATAGGCTCTTCGGATTCTTCAACTCCAAAGGCTGTGGGAGCACTAACCGAGAATGGAAGAGAAATTGATTTTTCGCTTATGTATTTGAGTAACGCATTGTAGAGTTCCTCATGCTTCTGTATAAGCTCTTCTGTATTCTCTGGACTGACGTTGTAAATTTTCCCCACTTTCTCTGAGAGCACTTCAAAATTCTTGAATTCAAGGGAGATTGGTTTAGTACCCTCCAGAATCTCGATGTGAGTCTTTCCAATGTAGTTTTTGAACTGAAATGTTGCTATGTAGGTATTTTCGTTGATTTTCTCTGCCTCAATCTTTTCATCTCCAATTCTTACGCTGAATTCTTTTTCTCCTATAATCATATATTCTTGCCATTCAAAGAGATATAATGTCTCTGCATCTTTTATTATACTCTCCTTTTTCTTCTTGGCTTTTAGTTGATATTTTCCACCCTTATCTAATGATATTTCTGGAAGGAAATTTTTATTCCTGCTCTTTTCCATATCTATATATTGTCCCTCCCATAATTTACCTCTGTCATTTAAAATAACACAAATCTGAACTTATCTTTTTCGGTTATGAAATGATTTGTTAGAACTTTCTCCAAGTTATCAGACCAGGCGTTCCATAAATCTCCAGTGAAGTTAGCCGGTATCGGTAAGTTGAAGATTTTTGGCTCAGACATGTCTATGTTGTAGAGGGCATACCAGAGTCTTTGTTTTTTAACTTTCCCAAGTAGTATGTGCGGCTTTTCGTTAATCCAAACAATGCCCTTGATCCTCCATCTCCAGTTTCTTCTCTTCATAAACCAGGAGAACGTAAGTTCTTCATAGCTCCCAACTAAGTAGTAGCACTCCTTACTCACATAGTTGACTTTAATACGAGATTCTAAATTGTGAGTCACACTTATTTCCCAAGTTAGATGTTGTACATTCCCACACTTCCCTCTGATGTATTCCCCCAACTTCTTCAGATCCTCCTCAACTTCTCTTGGGTAGAAGCTCTGTAGCTTTAGAGCATTTTCATTTCCAACTATTTTTGCAATGTCTTGCAAGAGCGTTATACACTCCACTAAATCAATTGACAGCATGCACTCTTCTCCGTTTAGTATTGAGAGCAAGGCATCGGTTAGCGGCCACTCATCACGGTCAATCTGCTCAAGCAGTTTCTTAGCCTCCTCGGCAGTTAAATTTCCGCTAATTAAGTCAAGCGCAACCTTCAAAGCATAAATGTCCGTATTAGCATCACCAGTCATCTCAATTATTCTGTTAATGTCGTCATCATAAAGAGAAGCATCGCCGAAGTCGTGTTGTGTTGAATAATGAATACAGATTGCGTTCACCATGAAGTCAATTGCTTTCCTATTCATGCCCAATTCAGCATAAGTGAGTGCCAGGTTATATAGAGTAAGTGCCGTCTCACGTGGGGTCATTGCATATCTCAACGCCTTCTTAAGCACCATTAGAGCTTTCTCAGGGCGGTTAGTTTCATAATAATAGGTGCCTAATATGTTCAGTATTATTGAATAATCTTTTGGAATAACGCCGAGCTTCATGACCTTTTCTCCAAGCTCAACGGCCAGCTTTAAGTATTTTTCAGCCTTCTCAGGATTATTTTGCTGTGAAAGGTAAATCAAAGATACCGAGGTAGCGATATTAGAAGCCTTGATGTAATATTTTGTGACTAATTTTTTGTAAGTAGGGCTTTTAGAAGAGGTACCAAAATACTCATCCAAAAACGCCTCAACTTCATTTTTGCTACCCTTTTTAGATCTTTTCTCGTAGTATTCAGCAATGCTGACGAGTAGCTTTATGTAGCCATCAGCGTAAAGAAGCTTCTCTCTTTCCCAAGCTTCCTCATACGCTTTCTCAAGATCTTCCAGAGATTTTTCCGAAAATCCTTCTGCAAAGAATTCTTCAACTGTAATGCCCTCTGGCTTTACAAACTTCTTAACCAACTCACCCATCATCCTTCCTCCTCTTCTCCACCTCTTCGCAAACATCAGCAAGGAGCTCCACCAATGCTTTCCAAAAGGATCTTCCAAGTGCCAAAAGGAAAAGCAAGAGCACGACCCAAAGCAAAAAGCCAGCTATTATTTTGATTGGCTCCATGATCATTTCTGCCGCCCAAGAAGGCTGTCAATGAAGGTGTTGATTATTTCTCCAGCGTATTCCTTCGCCTCGATCTTCTCGAGCCACTCTTGCGGAATGGCGCCAATTCCATAATACGTTCCAGCCAAGCCGCCAGTAACGGCTCCCGTAGTGTCAGCATCCTCCCCGAGAGAGATTACCTCCTTTATCGCATTGACAAAGCTCTCGTTCCTCAGGAAAGCCCAGAAGCTTGCCTCAAGAGTATGCACGACATAACCACTGCCCCTAATCTCGCTCCTCTCAACCTTGTGAATCCTCCCGCTCAAGACCCTCTCGTAATGGGCGAGCTCCTTGGCAAATGATTCTCTTAAGTAGAACTTTTCCGCTGTCTCTATTGCTTTATGATACGCTTTAAGCTTGTCCATTCCGTCAAGAATGTTCCACACGATCAAGGAGTAAATGCCGCAGCCAATGAGCGCTCTGGGATGAGCGTGAGTAATCATGGAAACCTCGTGAATAAGCTTAAGCCTTTCCTCCAAAGAGTTGAGCTTGAAGTAAGCATAATACGCCGCTGGCGGGATTCTCATCAGCGAGCCGTTGCCGTTATCCCACTCTCCTCTACCGCCAGCCTCAAGGGGCGGAACTCCATTAGCAATGCGCTCTATTGCTCTTGAAGTTGTGTTGCCCTGGTCAAATGTATAACCCCTCGGCGTGAATTCGCCGTCATAATACCAGCGGAGGAAGTTCTCTGCAATCCTCTCAATGCTGTAGCCTTCCCTCAGTGCGTGGGCGGTTGCCAAAGTCAAAGAGGAGTCATCACTCCACAAGCCGTCAAGCATTGGGATTTCCTTGGGTTTTGGATAATTCAATTCCATCGCAAGCCTGCTGGTGAACTGGAAGGTTAAGCCAAAGGCATCTCCAACGAGGACTCCCCAGAGACCGCCTTCAAGCCTTGAGCGGAGCACATTCACCACCCTTTAAACTCGACATCATCAAAATCCCCGCTCTCTACTCTCTCCCCACTCGGCTCATGTACCCACTTCCAGAGAATCGCCCTGCCAAACTTTGTATCCACTTCAACTGGCTTGTAGCCGGCGTTTACCTCCATACGACTAATTCTCTCGAATGTTTCTTCATCAACCTCGTAGATTTCAACCTTCAGTCTCCCTTCACCCTTAACGGCGTAAGGAAGGACGTCAACGTAAAGGTCGTAACCTTCAATCCAGTCCTCGCCAAGGAATTTACTCTCCCTTAAATAGTCGTGCAACGGTTTGCCTTTCCTCAAGGTGCCGTAAACTGCTATCTTCATAATCACTCCTCTACAATCAGTTTGACTATTGCCTCCCTGTAATCGTTTATTACAGCCCCACTCTCGGTGATTTTCAGGAGTTTTAAGTCCACAAGCCGCTTGACTGTCTCGTTGAGCTCAACGTTCTCTCTATTCAAAACCGCTCTGAGGACTTCTATGGCTTCGCTGTCGAGCATTGGCTCGATTCTGTTTCCTACCTTGAGCAATAAGGCACCATCCCTGAAGATGTAGAGCTTCTTTTTTTCTATCTTTTCCCAGTTTTCGTCTGTGAGCCTTTTTGTTGCCACAAGGTAAGCATACTCATCCTCGGCTTTTACGTCTCCAATTGAAACTTCAAAATCTTCGTCAAGGAGCCTTGCGCGACCCTTATGTGGTGGATGACGCTTCAGCAGCCACATGCCTTTACCGGGATAATAACTGTAGGCAAAGAGGTACCTCCCATTGCTTATCAGAACATTCAGCGTGCCGTAATCACTGAGCTCGCTCAAAAGCTGGTAGAGTTTGGTAAAGAGTTCTCTTATTGTTCTTATCCCCTCCAGGTTTTCCATTATGTAGCAGAATGCTGCCTCTGAGTCTGTTGTTCCTAAAGGCTTGAAGCGCCTGGGCAGTTCTTCAACACCATCAAGCACTCCATTGTGGGCGAAAATCCACTCATCGTACTGACCGATGCTTTTAATCCTCCTAATGAAAGGGTGAGTGTTCAGGTAGTTGATTTCACTAGTAGCAAATCTTACGTGGCTTATGATGACTTGGCTCTTTATGTTAAGCTTTGGGAGTGTGAGGGCAATTCTGCTTTTGTAAGCTGGAATCGGTTGCTTTACCAGTGAAGCGGCCCTTTTTCCGTGGAGGGCTGTTAAATACCAGCCAACGCCCCAGCCGTGAGGATTAAGCTTGCCTTTCCTCACGAAGCCCCGCCACGTAAAGTTGACATCTACTTCTTTGTTTGCGTTAACTCCAAAGAGTTCACACATATCTATCCCTCACGGCACTACTTCGTAAATCCTAATTGCTATCTCTTTGTTTCCGAGTTTTAGGTCTCTCCGAAATCTGCAGATTACTGTAGGCTCTGGAAAGTCTTCTTTTTCAGTTATTCTCTTTAATTGCCTAACGAAGGTTACGGGCTTTCTAATCAAGTACTCTCGGGTAACTTTGAATCCGGTGTTTTCCTTTAAGCTGATGAATGGTTCGTATCCACGAGCAGGGTTGCTGAGATAGCTAACCATGTGTTCATCAGCAACGTAGACAAAGTACCTCTTGATATTGCCCTGCTCTTTTCTAAAGAGGGCAAGTTTGAGGATGTCGGCGAACACAGCTCCAGCATTGTCCGGTTTGGGCATGGCGTTATTACCAATCTTTTTTTGGAATTTCATCTCGAATGCTAAAGCTGGTCTGTTCTCTTTAGGAGCTACAAACGTGTCAAGCTTCGCGTATTTCTTATTGGGAACTTGTGGATGCGGGTATTCAAGGTAGACATCCGTTGGATCAACTCCTCCAACGGTCGTTAGCGAGTGAAACATCATGTACCTAACTGTGTCCTCGCTTTCTTGGTAAATTTCCTCAAGCTCAGAGCGTCCTTCAGCTATGGCTTTCAGCCTTTCCTCTATGAGTGTAGCAAACTTTTCGAAGACTCTGTACATTTTTTCGTCGAATTCGTCCGGAGGAAATCTCTTATTTTCTGGGAATATCCTATTTTTCTGGATTTTCTCAAACCATACTATTTCATCTCTAAGATCAACATGCCTAATCCTCCATCCCGCTTTTAACCATCCATGTACTGCTTGAGGATGCTTTTTGTCGTTAGCCCACCAAGCCTTGTATGTCCTTGCCGCTGGTGGGAGTTCTTTCCCAATGATGCGTTCAATGTCTCTAAACCTCAGAACTACAGTGTCTTTAGCGATTTTTGATAAATATTCTCCAAGTGGGGAATACTTAGAGATTCTGGCCGGCTTATGGTTTTTTCCATCAGAGATGTGTTTCTCTCTGTATTCTACCACAAACCCAAGTTTTTCCAAATATCTCGCTGCTTCGTGGCTTGTGAACTCTGAGGAAGGTAGAAGTTCCCCGTTAACGTATTTGTTGGCGAGCTCTACCACATACTTTACTGGATATCTGTTTCCGTTGTAAACCAAAAACCAGACCCTGAACCTCCTGTTCTTGGGAGTGCCATTTCTATCTATATCCTCTATGGCTTTCAACACGTGCTCCCTCAATATGTTCTCCGGGATGGGCATGTCAAACCCTCCAGCTTTCCCCATTCTTTAAAACAACAGCCTCTTCACCCCAATTTTCCCTGAACCATTCGAGCTTTTCTGTGTGAACTGGAATAACGTAGTCCGGATCAATTTCTTCAATTACTTCTCTCAACTCTTCCCTGGAAATGTGTCCAGAGGCGTGAAGTCCTTTCTCAAAAATTGGCATTCCATACTTATCTACCTCAAACCCGTGAACTTCAAAACCGAAATACTGTAGCCAGTTCCATAGGCGGAGAAAGCTAAAGACCTGTTCTTCTCCAAAAGCCTCACTGGAGGAGTAAATGTAAGTCCCGCCATCAGGCATTATGTCAAGCAGATGAGGCATATCGTAGAACGAGAAGCAGAGGATGTAGTTCTCTTGGTTCTCCCTAATCTCGAAGGGAGAAATGTACTGCTCGGCATAATTCCCATGGACAATTATGCTTTCCCATTTGTCCTGGGTAGCTTTGAAGTTACCATAAATCCTCAAGCCTTCGAGTCTGTTGATGCCATCAACCAGCTGGAGAGCATGTAGGAAGTAAGCGTCTTTAGCCGTAACCACGAGCTCTCTTCCAGTATTCTCTGCAATCTTTTTGAAGCTCTCGAGCCTCTCGAAATTCCTTGGAGAGAAATCGGCTATCACAAGCCCTTTGGCATCTTCAACAATCTTTAGAGCATTCTCATAAACTTCCTGCTCTGAAGTGTTTCCATGCTCATCTCTTCCAACTCTCGTCCCCTCGGTTATTAGGACGCTTGAGTTCTTGGCTGCCTTGATGAACTTCCTTGTCTCATCTCCTTTCCCACCGTGTAGCCTGAAGTCTCCAGTGTAAGCCAAGCTGATGTCACCTTCAATTATGTAGGCTGTGGCTCCATAAATTGAATGATCCACGTGGAAAGCCTTGACTTCAAAGCCCAAATCTTCTTCATCAAGGGTTTTCACCTCGTTGGGGATGATTTTCTTGGCTTTTGGTGACTCTTGTCCGGGCCTGTAGAAGAGGAATTCGTGGAGAGGCTGAACGTATTCGATGAGAACAATTTTCCTTGAAGGATAATCTGCTTTCCTGTCACTCTCTATGATGTAGCCTTCCGAGTCTTTTATTTTTCTGATCTTGTAGTAGGGGAGCTCAATCCCAAAGTGGTTGCCTCCCTTAGAAGTGTCGTTGATGGCTTTGAGGATTGCAATCGTTGTTGGAGAACCTACGATCGGAATATTTTCATCAAGCAGGGTTATGTTACCTACGTGGTCCAGATGGGCATGGCTTATAAGGACTGCGTTGACTTGGGGCTTTGAGCATTGGCTAATTTCTAAGGCAAGGTCTTTTGGGATTAAATCTTTTCGGTAAATGTTGAGTTTTGGGATTAGGTTGAGCTTCCACAAGTCGTAGATTCCTCTTGAGGTTCTTTCACCAAGGTATTCCTCGTAATAAAGTGAATATTTTGCGAAGTTCATTCCAAAGTCTAAGAGAAGCCCATTTCCGTTTTCCTCTATGTGGATCTTTGTTCCGCCAATAGTATCAGCACCATCGTAGATTGTTATCTTCATCACAAACCCTCCGTTCAGCAATAGATAGTGATTTTTCAACATTTGATTAGAATACTGTTATCGTTATTTCCAACATTCGTTATTTTCAAATAAACTCAAATCCAATGCTTATTATGGAAATTCCTCGGATCAATACACTTCTATGGCTACGTCAATTCCGGTTCGCTGTTTGATTTTCTTGAGAAATTGCACAGTGGAATTCCCATCACCTGGCATTATTACACCAAAGCCATTTCCTATTTCAATAACTCCGGCACTTCTAGGAATGATCCTCTCTAAACGATCAATCTTAGAAGGAATATGCAAGTTGCTAATGTCAATCCCCTTCTGCAGGAGAAATACAACTACAGCTGGCAATAAGGTGCTCCACTTGAGCCTTGGTGATCTTCCCCACCTTTTCCCACCAACAATCTCGAGCCTCCACCACGTTTCGCTGAGTTTCACATACACACTTAATGGACGCTTACCTTTCAAATCCACATAAAGAAGCTCATCGATTGTTGGAGCATTAAGTGTACTTACCGGTATCCCTTCCACCTCCAGAGTTTTTATCCTTGAAGACTCACGTATTGGTATTTTTTCTATTAGTCGTGTTGAGCCTGGGTTGCTTTCTTTTAGTTTAGAATCATCACTTTGAGGAATCTCTACAAGCCTTTCTTGGATATTGGCTACGTTTTTGATTTTTTCCTTGGATAACCATGATAATCTTTTGATGCTTTCTTCTAATGGAAGGCGTTTTAGGTCTATGACAATGAGGAGTCTATCTCTTAACTTCTTCTTTGGTTCAAATGCATTAATTACGACCCACTGGATGCCGTTGGTGAGTATTCCAAGCTGGACACCATCGCTGAAGCAGTATTTCCCAAGTTGGCTAAGTGCGTTGTGATCTGATATTATGTTCACGCCAAGGCTCTTGGCTTCAACATATGCTATGCACTCACCATTGATGTAGAGGGCATAGTCAACTCTGCCTCCTTCCTCAGTGCTTACCTCTGGAATCACGTCTTCAGGGTTGAAAATATCCCACTCAAGTGCACTTAAAATCGGGAGTACAAGATGTTGTTTCGTGGCTTCTTCATTGGAATGATAAAGGGTGGCCCAAGAATGTGCTATATCCAGGACCTTTTTAATTGTTATCCCCATTGGGGTCTTTTCGCACATGATGAATCACCCCTGAACACTAATTTCTTCAATGTTCGGGTAAATATTATTATCGAATGTAGCATTAAGCACACTGAATTCAAGAAGGTTAATTACTTGGTATCTGTTCTTGATGACATTTGCGGTAGAGTCTGGAAAAGCTGCAAAAAGAACTGTCCTGCCAAGCTCTTTTGCTTTTTCTGCAAGAGGCAAAAAGTCTCTGTCGCCTGAGACAATCACAATAGCATCAATTGCTGGCCTCTCATAGAGTATGCTTATTCCATCGACTATCATAGTTGCATCAGTCGTACTTTTTGGTCCGTTTTCTTTCATAGTAGAATCTGCTAAGACAACTTTAATGCCCATTTTTTCTAAGTTGTTGGCAATGTGGGGATTTTTGAGGAATATGAATGGGTTTGCATAAATTCTGGCTATTGTGACTTCATAATCCAGAGATTCAAGGTACTTGAAGAACTTCTTCCAATTTATGTCTTTGTCGAGATGTACTTTTCCACCAACGACATCCCTGAGGCACATCACAACATTTTCACCATCAATCAACACAGCCGCCTTCATCCTTACCACCTCTTCCGTAATATTATGCAAGCAGTTTTTGTAATATTAATCTTCTTCATTATGTAATATTGTTGTTATCATATTTAAATCTTCCGGTCTGATAATTTGGGTGATCATGAATATGATTTTAACTGACGTAGATGGTGTTACCCTTGAGGATATCAGGAGGTAGTGCTCTCACAACAGTACTGCCTTGCAAATCCTCTAGAAGTCTAAAACTGGAGAGCCCATCATTTTTGAGCTTTGCACTCCCACCAGCTGAAAGATTGGCTACCAGAAATTTTCATTTCACAACTTCACTTCTGCAAACAAAAATGGTACCTCTGAGAGTTTGTCTGAATGTCATTGAACTCCCACAATTAGGGCAGAATCTCATACTTTATCACCTCAAACACTAAATAGTCGATCTAATTCATGTTCTAAAAATAATTCCTCTAGTCAATTCACAACCTTTCTGATACTCAAAATTTCATCAGCCCCTTTATCAACTTTTAAAAAACGATTCCAATCCCTATACCAAACGTCTTCTTTTCGTTTTTTCCATTAAAAATCTAAACTTAATAAAAGCTAAGGCCGAGCCTACGATATTTCTTCTTTCTTGTCAAATATCAAAACATCCACCCATCCGTCCTCTAAAAACAACTTCTTCAACCATTCCTCAAACTTCTCCTTACTCATCACGCACTCAAACTTCTTGTCAATTCTAAAAAACACATGGCACTCGAACCCATCATCTTTTTCAACCATCCTCTTCTCAATCACTTCAAGCCCAAACCTTCTTATATCTCCATCAAACGTATCATCCTTCAACCACTCAAACTTATTACTTTCGCTATCGTCAACATAACAATACCAAACCGTCCCATCAACCCTTTTCCCTTCAATAACAACCGAATACGTTACGAAACCCTCAACACCCAACAACCTATCCTGAGCAACTATCACCTCCATCCTCAAGCCCCTCCTACAAGCTTTTAAATTAAGGAGATAAACAGAGCGTCCAAATCAGTTTTTAACCAATTAAAACCCTCTTCAAGTCCTTTCATTAAAGAATCATTTTTGAAAATTTCAACATACCCAAACAGAACTCTTGCTTTTGGGACATCCCATTCAATTTCTTTTGCTAACACTTTAAAGCCGTGTTCTTGAGCAATCTCATCGAATTCTTCACTTGCTAATTTCTCAACGCATTCCCAACAATCAGCTACAAGGTACTCAATCAACGCTTCAAATAATAGTTGTCCATTTTCACGGCCTTTTATTCCCCTAGCTGTGTAATACACTCTTGTTCTTTCGTTTTTCTCATTTACAAGATCCTTAATCCCAACAATTAACCTTGGCTCAGCAAAACTACCAATAGCCCCCACCATATCACCTCCTCCGTAATATTAGACTAGAAACTTCTGTAATATAAAATTTTTGCATTTTGTAATATTATCATATTTAAGTTTTTCGGTTTTTTCATAGTGCATGACCCCTTCAAGTACCAACTTAAAGAAACAAAAAGAAGAAAAGTTAAAGCAGTTCTTTGAGAATAAGTTCTTCTAAGATCTCTTTTACTTTCTTTCTATGGAACAGTTCCAGTATTCTGACGAGAGGCTTTGGAAATGTAGTTGTGAACACTTCAGAGGACCTTGAAAATGCTGAGAGCAGATCCTTACCTCCTTCCTGTTTTACAAGCAGGTACTCAAGGAATGCATCGACACCCTTAGCAACGCTGAGAACCTCTAACACTTCCTCATCAATTTCTCCCTTCTCAACTTTTGCCTTTGCCTCAGCTACTTTTTCTTCACTCAACCCTACAGCCTCATAGTATGCTTTTTTAGCAATGCTCCTTAATCTTTCAAGATTCTCCTTAACTTCATTTTTGCTGGGCTTTCTCTTGAGAGCTATTCCATCTATCTTGAGCTCTCTTTCTGAAAACTCCATCCTAAATAGGGGTAGGGGGTAGTCTTCAAAACAGTAGGGCAGAAATTCAGCATGCATGAATTCTTGACCCTCTTCCGGGTAAATAAACGGCTTGGTACCCTCCCTGAACAGTATCTCTATTTCCTTTTCAAAATTGTGGCAGAAGATACTCTTGTAATCATCAAGAGTTAAAGCTTCTCCTCGCTCAAGCTTTGCCTTTATCTTTTCAATAACATGAGGACACTTCACGAAGGCATCAAAGAGAATCTTCTTATGAAATTTCAGCACAACTTCCGGCGGAAATTCTTGAATTGCTCGTACTGGATACTCAAACACAACATAGTGGAAGTCGAGAGTATTCACTTCTGGACCTAACCTTAGGAATATTTCATCATTCTCCTTGAAAACACCCACATATGTGTAGAAAAATGCTTCGGGGGTCTCAAAATCACTGGCAACAGTTTTCTCAAAAAGCAAGTCCACAATTTCCTCTGGAATATTATCTCGCTTGACATAGGCTTTCACGAGACGCTTCAAAAAATAGTGGATATGCTTTAAGTCGGAAACACTTATCGGCTCCTCATGTTCATAAATTAGTATGTACTTTCTGCCCTCTTCATCCTCATTAAATGTCCTTCTCTCCTGCAGTTTCTCTAAACCTTCAAGAGACTCTTTAATTAGCAAGTATGCTCTTGGAGTGATTGTACCTGTTTCATTCAATTCTTCAATGAGGCTTTTAGCTGCATTGATCAAAAGTCTCCTGAGAATTGCTGACGGGGACGTCTCATGCTTGAGTGCCAAAGCATAAAGCTTCACCCATAAGGGGAACGAAATCCTGAGGGAGAGAAGCTTAGGTGTAAGGTTTTTCTCAAGCTCTTTGAGGTAGTCTTTTTTCGAGGACTCCATCAGCTCCTTTGCCTCGGCAAACTTTCCTTCCTTTACGAGCTCTGAAATTAGCTGCTGGACTTTGTCTTTCTCAATAAATCTTGGCCTTTTTGTCTCAAAGTCGTAGTATGGTACTTTGTCTGTTAAGGCTGCAATGTACTCCATCTCTTGTAAGTTTTTGTAATTTAACATATTAATATCCCTGTATTTCATAATCTTCACCCAATTGTAATTTAAGAGAAAAGTATTTAAAATTTGCTGGAAATGGTTTGTGGGTGGTATTGTGGTTGTAGTCAGGGTTCTTAAACCTTCTGAGATCAAGGCTTCATATTCAAACTGGGCTGAGATTCTTGATGAAACGGGTTGGTGGTTTAATAATGGTGAGATTGTTGTTGTCAAGCAGGAGAACAAGTTGGAGGAGCTGAAAACAATTTTGCATGAAGTTTTTGAGTTTTACCTCGAAAAATACTTTGGACTTTCTCATGAGGTTGCCCATCAATTGGCCCTTAATCTTGAGGAGTTTGCTGAGAAGTCTCTAAAGAAAGTGCAGTAATTTTGCATTACGGAGATTTTAGGTTGTTAAGTGGAGAGTAACTTTCATACAGTGGTCAGGAACTTACATGTTTCTGGTAGAAATTCCTGAAGCCCAGGATTTCAGGAAATTCTGATTTTAAGGAATCCTTGGGGGTGGTTGGTTGTATTTTGGGGTGGATGTTGGTAAGTGTCCAAGTTGTGGTTCCTCCAAGCTGATTTACGACTATGAGCGTGGGGAAATCTTCTGTGCAGTTTGCGGAAGCATTGTAACGCAGGATATTGTTGACCTCAGGCAGGAATGGCGTGCTTTTGATGCTTCTCAGAGGGAAAAGCGTTCAAGAACTGGCGCACCTGAGAGCATTCTGCTCCACGATAAAGGTTTATCCACAGACATCGGGAGCGACAGGAATATTACCGGCTTGATGAGAGAAAAGATGTACCGTTTGAGAAAGTGGCAGTCTCGCTTGAGAGTCAGTGATGCCGCCGAGCGTAATCTCGCCTTCGCTCTCAGCGAGCTTGACAGAATTGCCTCACAACTCAAGCTTCCAAGACACGTTGAAGAAGAGGCAGCTCGTCTTTACAGGGAGGCTATTAGGAAAGGTTTAATTAGGGGGCGTTCGATTGAGAGTGTCATCGCTGCCTGCGTTTATGCCGCTTGTAGGCTCTTAAAGATTCCGAGGACGCTTGATGAGATTGCTGACATTGCAAGAGTTGACAAGAAAGAAATTGCGAGAAGTTTTAGATTCATTGCCAGAAACCTCAACCTGACTCCAAAGAAGCTTTTTGTTAAGCCAACTGATTATGTGAATAAATTTGCTGACGAGCTTGGCTTAAGTGAAAAAGTAAGAAGAAGGGCAATTGAGCTTTTGGAAGAGGCTTATAATAGAGGATTAACGAGTGGCAAAAGTCCAGCTGGATTAGTTGCTGCCGCATTGTACATTGCTTCTCTGCTTGAAGGTGAGAAGAGAACCCAGAGGGAAGTTGCTGAAGTTGCAAGGGTTACTGAAGTAACCGTTAGAAACAGATACAAAGAATTAGTAGAAAAGCTTGGGTTGAGCATTGTTTAAGTGTTTCTTATTCCTTGTTATTTAGGTTCAGCAAGGTACTGGCTCTGAGATAAGGTAACAACATAAATATTTATCCTCTACACTCTTGGAAATTTGTATTGGGTCGTATGAGTGCATTCCTTTCTATTCATAGATTTTTTAGAAGCTCATATAAAATTGGGTCTTTGAAATAGTTACCTCATTATTGTCTTTTTCTCAAATTTCCAATTAGTATCACCCCAATCACTGAGATAATCCATGAAAAGGCATAGATAAGTGAATCAGGCTTCGTCACTCTGATTATAACAAAGTCACAGGTTTCTTTTACCTCATTTAGAACGCATACCTGCACACTATACTCCCCCTCTCTCCTGTCAGTTTTTATTTTAATTTCAATTTCTTGCGTTTCCCCGGGCTCGAGAGCAAAGTTTGATTGTGATACTTCATATGACCAGCCTTCGGGGACTTCAGCAACCAGAGATAGGTTTTCCAGTTTTGTATTCCCCGCATTTCGCACTTTCACTGGAATTGTTATTTTATCTTGAGTCTCATAATAGTAGGAATCCAGAATTATCTTAATCTTTGGATTCTCGAGAACGTGAAGTCTGAGAACTTTCTCTGTGATGTTCTCTGTAGTTAACACCCTAAATGTCAGGTTGTAAGTTCCAGAGTGCATATCTTTGGCTTTCAGCTTTAGATACAGGACAGAAATTTCATTAGGTCCCAGCTTGAGAATTGAGAGAGCTTTCTCTGAAGTTGGGCTTTTAAGCACCCACCACCTTATGTTCTCGGGTCCAGATAAATCAAACATTATCTCTCTTTCCTCGTAACCCAAATTTTTGAGAATAAACTTTACAGTAGTGTATTCCTCATTCAGCTCTACATCTAATGTTTCAAAGGACAATTCGACCTTCGAAGGTTCTTTTTCCAAGATGACATCGAGCTCTCTGTTCTCAGCGAGGCTAAGGCTCAAATTGATAGTTTTGTTTCTGTATCCTTTGGCAGCTAATGTCATTGTATAGGTCCCGGGATTTAGTTCAAACTCAACTCTTCCTTCTGAGTCTCCAATTTTTGTTAGATTCCCAAATTTCACGATTGGATATTTGATTGGGACTAAGTCCTCATTGAAGACTCGTATTTTTACACTTATATGTTGGGTTCTACACTCACCGAGAAAGCTGACATTGAATTGATATCTATTTCCGTTGATAAGCACCTTGATTTTTCCTTCATTTGGGCCAGTATATGGTTTTTCAGCAACTAAGTACACAACTTTTTTCTCGTTGGGTTTCAGAAACAGAACTCTGGTCTTTTGATTTTCACTATCATAAAAATCGACATTCCAGTTTTGTGGCTTCTCGAGTACTCTAAATATCGCAAAAGTTTCTTCTCCATAGTTTTCTACAATAATTGGAAACTCAGCCCTTTCATCGCATGAAACCCGAAGTTGTGAATAGGGGATTGTGATTGTTGTATTCTCTTTATGCTCTTTGTCGGGAAATTCTATTTTGATCTCTCCTACAAAGCTGTTTATTCTGAACCTAACCTTGTCAGTTCTTGCGTTAGCAGGGATATCAACTATTAAATACAGCCTGATATTTTTCTCTGGTCCAAGAAGTAGCTGTTTGAGTGAGTAAGCCCTTTCAGAAGTTTCAAAGTGAGCTTTCCAAGTATTGGGCACATCTACCAGGTCAAATGTTAAGGTTAGGTTGTCCATTGTGGGATTCTCTATTTCAATTGGTAATTTTAGTGTAGTTCTTGGAGTAGCTTCTACAACAAGTGGTTGGTATCTAACCCTGAATTTCTCAGCCCTTTGAACTTTCTGAACTTTTGTATCTGGACCATAGATAAGAACATGTAGCCTTTCATTTGCCCACTTGCCGATGATAAGAGTGAAATTTCCAAATTCAATTTGCTTCCCGAATATTGCCTTTCCAAACCACACTATTTGGGTTTTGTTTGTAACCATCAAGTATGGTTCTCCAGAAAGGCTGAGCTGAAGCTGTATTGTAAAATTACCCACTCCTATGGCGTCATAGGTGGTTAGGTGTCCATTAAAGATGGGCTCTCCTTGTAGGGCTTGTAAAGAAGGGAGAGCTGATAAAAATATTAAGAATATGAGGATACCTCTTTTCACTTAAGAGCCCCCTTGTACTTGTAAATCTTTACTTCAGCCCCAGGGTTCTCTTTGAGAATTTCATTCAAGTCTACATCCTTGATGTATCTCGGCACTTTATTTGTTAGAACAACATCAAAGGGGCTCAACTGAAGCTTTTGATTCATAACGTCCCTTAAAGGGAGTATTTTTGTGTAATAGGGCCCTCTCGTCTTCATCCAATAAACTTTGGGAACCCTGTTCTCTGTAACCTCAAAGTATCCCCTTGGTGTTGCAAGATAAAATCTCTCATAACCAGCTCCAATGATTTCCCCCTCCAAATCATAGCAAAAGCCTTCACAGTATGTGAGCTTTACAAAAACCCGATAAGCCTCACCCTCACGGCAGCCTTTTTCAAGATAAAGATTCCTTGCACCAACAAAAGTTGGCATGGCTGATCTGAAAACAGAACGCCAGCCGATGTAGTAGATGCCAACTGTCGAGACAGCCAAGAATGAGAATATAATGAAGACCACAAGCTCCTGCCTTGAGTTTGTCTTCACCGTGAGCCTCTGTGGAATAAAGTAAACTGGTCGTGAATTTGGCCAGAAGAGCATTACTCCTGTCTTGGTCATCCCATCTGCTATAAGATGACTTAGTGTTCCCATAGAAAAAGCCACAGCATACGTTAGTTCTCCTACTGGATATGCAATTGCCAATGATAAACACGTTCCTCCCAGCCAGAACCAGAGGCTGTGTGTGATCGTTCTGTGTCCATAACGTTTGTTAATCCATTTTGAAAGGGGTAGGAATAACATCCCTATACTGCTGGTTGGATTATCAATGTCAGGAACCAAAGCCCCAAATGCCACTATTGCGAGGATGCCTCTTGTTATTGGAAGATTGAAGATAGAAGCTGTTGCTCCATAAAAGAATATTGAAAAGACAATGTGGGTAAGCCCCATCATGATTTTGCACCACTTTTTGTTTGTGTGTTTTTATTCGCCCTCCGAATATACCCGAATTTTGCACATCAGTCGTTTCTCACGGGATACACCACCAAGCTCTTGAATGCAAAGTAAAGCATCATTGAGATAAAGCTGCCAAAGCTGTAGAGCTCCTTGTCTCCTGTGCCCCTTGAAATGTACTTGAAAGCGACAAGGCTGAAAGCTAAAATCACAAGTATTGGAAAAAGATTAATAGGCTTGTCCTGAATTGCTCCGTGTTCATTCTCCCTCAGCTCTTCACCTTTTTTCAGAGCTTCAAGCTGGCTCTTAATGCAGAGAGCATTTCTGTTGCAGTTCTTCAAAATCCGCTCTTTCATTTGTTTGCTCAATGAAAGTCCAAGCCTTGACGACTCCTCTTCGATAAATTTCTTTGCTTCTTCTTCAGTGAAGGGCTCCATTTCAATGGTCTTAAGTTCCCATACGAGCCTTTTCATCTCGGGCTTCTTGTAGAGCTTGTCCACATACTCGTCATTGGCAACGCAGAGAAGTTTTACTTTCTTAGTTCCCTCTATAAGAAGTCGAAACGCTGTCGCTGAAGTTGTGGTGATTGTGTGAAAATCATCGAGGATTATGACCATTGAGAATTCTCTCCTATTCAGTTCGTTGGCAATATATTGAGCCAGCTGTGGTATGCTCCCCCTCTTATAGCTCTTCCACTTTTCGTTGGCTTCTCCATCTTCAAGAACCATTTTCAGAATCTCAAGGAGAATTGCCTTTGGAGGCTTCGGCTGGGGGAAGTAAAGCCATATTTGAGATGCTCTGTCATTCTCTTGGAGCAGTTCATTGACAAGATAAGTTTTGCCGACTCCATGCTGACCCCTTAGCAGGATATGGTTCCCCTTATTGAGTTCCTTTAAAATCTCTTGTTTGAGTTCTTCCCTCATTTTGAACCCTCTTTAAGAGCTTATAAGAAAACGTACTCAATTTCACGGTAATATTCTGGCAGTGTTTCGTTAAATGGAAAAATTGATCCAGTTTGCGGCTCTATAATGTAAACGCTAAGCTGGTTTGTGCTGTTTATCTTAAAGATTATAATGTTAAAAACATGATTTTTAGAATACGCAACGCCCAGTGCCAGGAGAGAATAGTGGGTTTTGCTCTCCGAGTAGAGCCTCCATGCAAAGTCATCACAATCATTAAGCTCGGCTTTGTATTCAAGCTCAGGGATCTTGGTCCAGTTTATGAATATCTCAAGTTTGTCTATGTTTTCTATTGGCGGAGTTATGTACACAATGTCGCTCGTAATGATTTTTGCCTTGGGAAAAATTTCCTTTAGCTTTTCTTTGATATCAAGGTTTGTAAAAGCAGTACCGTTTTTGTAAATATCTTTTTCCTCAATAGGTAGCGTTTGATTCTTGTTATTGCTTATTTTTCTGAGGACTAAGTTAGTATTCTCATTTGTATGCTCGATTATTTGTTCAAGCTCCATGAGTTTAAACTCGGTTCTTTGAGCTGTAGTGTTGATTACGTGTTCAAGCTCTCTGAGGGTCTGATTGAATTTATGTAATTGGGCATGGAGAGATTGGATTTCTTTTTGTTGTTGCAGGATTATTTGATTAAGACTTTCTTGGCTTGATTTTAGTGTCTGCATCTGGGTGATGCTTTTGTTTATGTCCTTGTGTATATCGTCTAACTGCTGAAGAAGTGGCATAAGAATTGTTTCTTGGGTGGTGTCGTGGGGTGTGACTTGAGAAACAACAAGGAGAGTAGCAAATACGATGGCTCCTATTCCAATGTGCCATTTCATTTTATCCTCTCCTGGTTGTTTTCATACAAATTATGGTGGTAAAAACAATAAAAAATTTTCGATAGTCGATAGTAATCATGATTTTGACAATAGTAATAAATTTATAAATGAGCAAAAGAGAAAGTTCAAAGAGAAACTATAAACTTGATGATATCGCCGTCGGGAGTATAAAGATATCCTGCATGAGGTCTATTTCCATCAACTCTGATTTCCCCCAAATCCGTGGATACCATGAATGTCTTCTTACCTATCTTTTTGAGCCCTAAAATCCTTACTGGAGAATTCTGGAGATGCTCATAATATGCTTTAACAGCTATAATAGCAAAATCCCCAGTAGTGGAGGGTTCTTCATTTACTTTGACTCTATATGTTGGGTTAAACATCGGATTCTTTATCTGTTCAATTCCTCTGATATGGAACTCCTGGATTTTTTCTTCAGGAGATTGTTTTTGAAGTGGTGGCTTGTAGACCTTTGGTCTTCTGGATGTGGCTTTATAATGATAAAACAGCAGGACTCCAGACAGCAATAACTCTTTTTCATCTTGTACCAACTTAGATAGAGCATTGGCAAGTACATCTGGGTCTTCATTTCTGGATAAAGCATTTTTGATTAGTCTTTCTAACTCGTCAATCTTTTCAAATGGCGGAGAACCTCTGTAAAGGTACTTTATCAGGCTGTCCTTTATTTTTGAGTCTACTAATAGAATTTTCTCCGTTTTCATGTTAGCACCTATTTTTAGTATTTTACCATTAATAGTTTTAAGCTTTTTGATTAGAGTGATAATTAATTTTTGGTTATTCTTTTTAACCAAATTACCAGTAGAAAACTACCTACAAGGATTATCCCAATTAAATTGATATCTCGTGAAACTCCCTTTTCGGTGTTCTCCGAAATGTAGATCTCTCCAGAAATAGCAACTGTCTTAGTTCTAATTAAACTTGGTACAAATATCCTTGCTACTTGCAACCAGGAGGAATCAGATTTGATTTCTTTGAGTGTGATTCTATTTTCATTTTGGATTTTACTAACTGTGATCTTCTTACTGGAAGAGTCAAAGCCAATGTAAAACGTCTGCGTTGACGACAGATTTGGGTTTAGTGTTACTCTATGTTCTCTTCCTCCTTCACCTTTAAGGTATACAGTCACAGGAGTAGAGGCATCAATCCTAAGGAGCAACTGTTTAAATGTCACTGGCTCAGGGAGCAGCAGATATCCGTTGGGTATTTCTTTGATTACAAAGTCGGTTTCTCGGCTTTGAGTATAGATGTAGAATTTTATATCTTCGATTTTGGTTTTGGAGCCCTCTGGTAGAAATGCGCTTATAACAATGTTACCCTCCAAAAACTTCTCTTTCCTCCAGTTCTCTACATAAAGGGCAGTGTGGTACAAGGAAGAGTTCATTAGGTATGTTGAGGCTATGTATTCTCCATTGCCAAGTGGATAAATATCAAAACTCATTCCGACTCCGAATTTGTCTGAACTACCTTGTTTCTTGATTAAAAACAGATTAAAGTCTTGTGCTAAGTTTTCTCCTAAATTCGAGAATCGAAGTGTTATCCCTATAATTTGGGCTTCTTCCGATAAAGTGAAGTTGCGTCTTATTGAAACGATGTTATTGTCTCCACTGATTGTTTCGTTTATGGGGATGGTATAGACATCAATAAAATTCTGCGGACGGATTATTGCTTTGTATCTCCAGCCATACTGGTAATATGCTCCACTGCTATTTAACGGCAGTATCAAAAAGAGCAAAAACAAACTGATGAGAACATTTCTTTTCATTGGAAATCACCGTATTGAATAGAAATAACTGATAAGCTCTTTTGCGAAATCTTCTGAATAAACTAAGACGCTAACTTCGTGGTTGTAGTAGAGAGCACTTTCGGTCCAGTTGTGGCTACCTATCAGCACGACTTTTCCATCAATTATCAAGATTTTTGCATGTGTTGTTTTTGAAGGAGAGTCAAAGCGGACGTCAATTCCATATTTGGCCAAGTATTCTTTTGTAGCTTCGTTTACATTTGGATAGTTGTCTAAAATTACATGGACGTCAACACCTCTTTGCTTGGCTTTTATGAGGGCATTTATCAGGTCATTGGCCCAGTCAAACGAATCCCCAGCATCATATTTGGCAACATACATTATAAGGTAGATGCTTTCATTGGCTTGATTAATAAGAATAAGGGCTTTATGGTAATACTCTTGGTCTATTAGGAGATAAGTTTTAGTTGATTCTTGATTTTGAAGCTGTGATAGTTGAGATTTGCATGAAAGATAGCTCCGGTTTAGCTTAGTTAAGTTTGCAGAACAGCTTTTGTAGAGTTTTTCATAATATGTCTTCTCTTTGAAGAACTTAACAGTCATATTTACAGATTTTTGAAGGCTTTGGTTCATTATCTGGAGCTGGACTGTCAAATTTCTAATCTTTAATTCGAGTTCTTTATTGAGCTTGGTGAGATTATCATAGGCTTCTTTTGTGAGATTGTATTTTCTCTCCAGCTCGAGATATTTGGATTTCCAGTATTGGAGTTCTTTTGAATAATTGTCGTTATGAGTTTGAGTTATTGTTTGTTGTGTTTCTCGGGGACTCACTGTAGGAGTTGAGACAGAACTTGTAAAGGAAATAGTTTTGGTGTCTATACACCCCGAGCTTAAGAGTAGCAGTAGGAGTGGTATGACAATAACAAGACTTTTTTTCAACATTGACACCATAGATAAATTACAAATTTGAATTAAATATCTTGTTGTTCTAAGTTTCCCACTTACCAGAGTTTTAGTGGTAGGTAAAGTTTATTAAGATGATTAAGCATAAAATAATTAATATTTGCTTGTGCTATTTTATAAAATCCAAGGGGGAGACAAGTGGTTAGTCTATCCCTTATTGTTGGAGGAGTTATGTTTGTTGTGGGGCTTATAATGCCCATTATTTGTTGTTCAACCAAGGAAGGAGTAAACAGATATTTCTGGGTAGGAATTTTAACAGGCTTTGGAATTTTATTTATAATGTTCAAGTATGACCTTTGGCTTGAGCACTTGTCTAAAGTTATAGTGGGGTTTATAGGATGGTTTTTCGGCGCATCCTATGGGACTGAGATTGCAAAAAACAGAATTAATTCAAAAATGAGAGAAGAGTTGCTCAAGAGTTCTAGTTCGGGAAGTAGTTCTATATACTTAACTACCCATTTGCAATCTAAACCAAAAACATCGAAAACACAGGCTAGTAGCGATGGATATACGTATGTTGGAACTACGTCTATTGGAATGAGCAAATATGCTGTTTATCAAAATAGTCAGGGTAAAAAGAAATATATCCGAGTGGGTTTGGACTATACGAAAATGGCTGCTGCTTCAAGATTTATTAGGCGAAATATGCGCAGAAGATGATATATTTTTTCAATTGTAGTTTTTGTTGTTTTTATCAGATTGTTTTTTATTTAGTAAAGAGAATAAGTCTTAGTTTCTTATGAAATCCTTGATAATAACTCTATGAACCTTTTCCTGAATAATCATTTTCATTCTTTGCACCTGAGTATAACATCAGCAATTCTTTTTGCAGTTGGAGTTATCAATGAAGACAATACATCCTTAATCCATTCTTCTGTGTTATACCCCTGCTTGCTGTATTCTATTGCTTGCAATAACATATCTAACTTGTCTGCATCATGGGTTATTATGGCTTCTTTACTTTTCTTCTCTTGGTACTCATTAAATGTATCAAAAAATATTCTCTTTATAGATGTGGGTAAATTATCTATTAAATCCTTCATAATCTCTTTCTCCAATTCCTCCTTGTTTTTGATGTATTTTTTAGCTCGGGCAGGTAAGTCTAATAATCTAACTTCTGCCAAATCATGTAATAAACACATTAGCACAACTTTATTCATGTCGACATTTTCTAGATTAGCTAAAATTACTCCAATAATTGAAGTTCTAAACGTGTGATCTGCTACTGATTCAGGTAATTGGATACCAGCAAATAACCAACCTGAACGAGGAATATTCTTAAGATTTCCTATTTCTAAAAGAAATTTAGCTAAATGCGTGTAATCAATAGACTTGTCCATTTTTAGACCTCCATTTTTCTATTTCTCTTTTGATATCTTCAATCTTAGATAATGTTTCTGGCTCTAGTTCATCTTTTAAGGAGATTAAAAAATTGATGAATTTTACTAGTTGGTTATATGTCAGTTCATCATCCATATATTCTAACAAGTTTTTTTGAATGGCATACAAAGCTTCTAATAAATATCCCTTGGATATAACTAATCTTCTCCGTTCTTCATTTTGAAGAATGCATTGACGAAAAGTTATAAGATCTAAAGGCCATCCAGCTTTGTGGTTAATAGATAAGAAGTGGCGTATTATATTACGGACAGTGTTTTCACAGTCTTTTTTCCCCAGATCAATATACGATCTAACTTGATCCCCATAGTACATTAGATAATATCCGCAATTAACCTCACGTTCTTCCCAATCTTTCTCAAGAAGTCTTAAATACTCCTTGAGAATGTCTTTCCTATTAGCATGTCTAAATAATCCAACTCTTATTCCTCTAGTGATAAATTTGTTTGTTTCAGTTCTTAATTTTCCTATAAGGAAATTCTCTATATCCTCCTTTATGTCTTCTGACAAATATGGAATCAAAATGGCTAGGTAATGAGCTGTCTGTTGTTTTCCCATAATTATCTCGCTTATCTCTCTCTTTGTCTTTGGATTATTATTTATGCTTTCTAAATCGATTTTATTGTAAATTGTTTTCAGAGAAAGAGCAACTTTCTCTATGGCATTTTTTTGAAGAGATTTTAACATATATTTAAGGAATCGCTCAATATCTGAAGAAATATGTATTTTTAAAATTTCTGTACCCTCTTTAATTTTTTCGTATTCTAGGACCTTCACAATATATTTTGCGGTATAATAATCTTGAAAGGACGTATGAATAAAAGAATATTCATGTTCCCCTTGGCTTCGTATAAGAGAATGATTACAGATGTTGTACTTGACATCCTTTAAAGAAACATCTACTCCAAATCTATTTGTTATTTCTTTTAGTTCATCTATAGTGAAGTACGTTCTATTCTGTTTAAATAAAAAACCTGCTAAGTCTGTTAAAATTTTTTGCTTTGTGTCTATATCCAGTTTTGCGTGTTTTTGTTTTTTGTTTGTTTCATATGCTATTATATTAGTAACATAGTGGAAATACAATTGATAAATATTCCAATGTTTTAGTCTTTGAGGTTCGGATAAATAAAGATGGATAGTCATGGATAGGAGAAGAGGATATTTAGCAAGTTCAAGAATTGCCTTGTCATTTTTGAGCATATCCATAAAATCGCTAATAATTCCAGCAGGTTCATTAATTTTTTTATCCATCGTATTTTTTTCTGGAAGATTGTACAAATATTTGATATAGTTACTGACAAAAGTCTCTATTTTCTCGTAATCCATAGGCAGAATCTCGATTTTTTCGGTGATTTGATCCAATTCTGAATTTTTTACATACAACTGATACTCATTTTTTCTACACGAAATTAATAACGGACAATGTCCAAGTGCTTCGATATCTTTGTTCAGTGATGTTAAAAGTGAAGGAGGAGCTTCATCTAATCCGTCTAGTATGAAAATGATTTTTCCCTTGTTGATTCTATTCTCAAATTCCTTATATGAAAGTGGAAATTTGGGGATCTCCTCTTCAGTTAGGTATTTCCATAGAAGAGTTTTAAAAGATTTTCCATTATTGTGCTTTTCAAAAAATGAAGATATTTTCCTAATTTCAATAAATAAAGGTATAAATTCTCTGTTTTTCTTGTATTGATCTTTAACTTTACTAAATATTTTTTTTAATAAAATACTTTTTCCTTGTCCTGGATTACTCAAAACTAAATAACTTTTATTTTTCATTGTCATTCCATCTATTATTACCAAAACTAAGGAATCATGTCTAATCTCTTTTTTGTTAAGAAACTTCCAAGGTAAATCAACAAATACTTCATCCTTTAGAATATCCCCCACTGTTAACCCTAAGATACCGGGTACCTGTGTTTTTGTGAGATTATTGAGCATTAAATTTAGATAAGAACTCAACTTATGTTTTTTCATAGAAAGCCGGATTACGTAGATACAAAATAAAAATAATATTGATATCAAAAGGATGTACATAAATAAATTAAACATATAGCGCGATAGTTTTATTTTTAGTATATAAATAGATGAAACAGTTAGTATAAATGTTAATATCTGAGATATATCAGAGAGAGTTGATAATAATTCTTTACGTCTAGACATTTTTATACCTCCCTAATGTGATATTCTAAATCCTAAACTAAAATTATGATTATAATTACAAACTATTAAACATAAAAATTTTGGTACAATAATATCATACTTATGATCGATCTAAGACTACATTTAATTCCAGATAATTATGAAATCCTGTCAAAACCGGTCCCTAATGCAAATATTTCTTTACCCCTTCCAATTTTAGCAAAACATAAACTAAAGCAAAATATTTATAGCAAAGAAAACTAAAGCAAAAGAAGGCTAAGTAATCAATATTTACCCGGCAATGAAGGTCTCTAAATCCTATACAAAATGTTTATATTTAAAAAGTCTCATAATAAGGTAATAATATTTACCTAATGGTGAGAATATATGAATAAAATGGAAGTCCTAACAAAGCTCTTAGAACTTGGAGAAGCATTCACAATTCAAGAAGCACTTGATCACCTTAAAATTGACAGGAATCTACTGAAGTATTATCTCAAAACTCTCTCTGAAGCAGGCTTCATAAAAAGGATTGGCAAGGGCATTTACGCTATAACACCAGATCCCAACGAACCACCTTCAGTCCACGAATTCGTTCTTGCCTCCCTCTTCGTAAAGCCAAGTGCCATAGCCTACTGGAGTGCTCTAAATTATTACGGCTTAACGGAGCAGATCCCCAACATCACCTTTGTGCAGACGCCAAGAAAGAGAGGTTACGAGAAAATCGTTGAATTCAACAATAGGAAGTTCAAAATAGTGACAGTAAAGCCCAGCAAGTTCTTTGGTCTGAATACAGCAAAGATTGGAAGAAGGAAAGTCAACATCACAGACCCAGAGAAGACCATAGTGGATTGCTTAGACAAGCCCAGATATTGTGGCGGAATAATCGAGGTTGTGAAAGCCTTAAAGAATGCAAGCTTTAACCAGGAGAAGCTTTTACAGTACGCTCAAAGAATGGAAAACAAAGCAATTTTGAAGAGGCTGGGATATATCAGTGAACGACTGGGTTTAGGGTTGGAGGAAAAAATTCAACTTTCAGATAAAGATAGAAAAAGTTTTTCACTCCTTGATCCAACGATGCCTGCCAAGGGGAAGTTTAACTACAAATGGGGACTTCTGGTAAACGTTCCCAAAGATTACTGGGAGGAGTTGGAATGGTGATTGATGAAATCAAAAGGAAAAGCTTTGAATTAGGTTTGCCAATCTCAACAATTGAAAAAGATTATGTAATCGGCTGGATTCTTTACGGAGTCTGGAGGAGCGGACTCTGGAAGGACTTGGCATTTAAAGGTGGAACATGCCTGAAGAAAGCTTACTTCAGCGATTACCGCTTTTCTGAAGATTTGGACTACACTTTGACTGGGAAAGTTAGTGAAGACAAGCTTAAGGAGAGACTTGAAAGAATGCTGGAGTTCGCAAACGCTGGCCCAGTGGAGTTTTTGGGATTGGAATTTGAGCTCCGCTATGGAGTCAGGAACTTTGAAGGAGAACTGCTGGGGTTTGAAGTTAAGATCCCGTTCAGACTTGTTAGGAGAACTGGAACCCCATCAAAGATAAAGATGGACATCACGTTGGAAAAATATGAGAAGATTGTACTCCCGTTGCAGGAGAAGGAGTTACTTCATGAATATTCTGATGCAGACAAGTTTTCACTGGTAAGGCTGAAATCCTATAGTTTGGAGGAAATTTTTACCGAGAAAGTTCGCTCGCTCTTCCAGAGAACAAGACCAAGAGATTTGTATGATGTGTGGAAATTAAAGGATATCATCGAATTAGAGACTGCTTTTAGCATTCTTCCCGAAAAGTTCAGACTTAAGAATGTCCAGTTTGAGCTGGAAATCTTTAAAGAACGTAGAATCTATTATGAGAGAGCTTGGGAGAGAAGTTTAGCCCATCAAATAAACCCACTCCCAGAATTTGATAAAGTCTGGAATGATGTTCTAAAATTCTTGGAGGAACTCAAGGAGAGTGTTAAGCTATGAGAATTAAAGCTGTTGTTTATTCCCGTGTGAGTACTGAGGAGCAAAATCCAAAGGCTCAACTTGAAGTGGTCCTACAATACGCCCAGGAGAGGGGTTATGGGGTTGTAAAAATTTTTGAGGAACATATTAGTGGGAGCACAGACCCACTGGAGAGACCAGTTTTTAAGAGCTTCTAAAATTCGTGAAAGAGAATGACATTGGGGTTATTATTCTATATGATCTCACCAGATTTACAGGGCTGCAAGCCCTACCACAGCCCTCAACAAGCTCAGACAGATTATGGATGAGTATGAAGTGTTTTTGACTTGCAAGAGAGCCTGAAATAGAGGATCCGCTCTTTCGAGAATTCTGGATGTTTGTCAAGAGCTGGTTTGCCAGCTATGAGCGTTTGCAGATTAGTTTGAGGACAAAGTACGGCCTGATGAGGCTTAAGAAGGAGGGGAAGCTTTACCACAAGCCCTCAATTGTTCACTATTATGCTGCCTGGCTTTATGATAAGGACTTTAGTGAGCTTACTAAAGAGGAACTTGAGAGTGCAAGAAAGCAGTTAGTAAAGATTGTAAAGAAGTACTGGGATAATCCTGCCGTAAAGAAGACAAAGATTGGGGAGTTGCTAAGGCAGAATGAATTAAGAGAGATGTACATAAGATTCCCAAAGGCTCCAGACAGTTATTTTACTTGGAGACGGCTCTTGAAATAATTTTGTTACTAAATTTTTTATTATTTTGTATACTCTAGAGTCCAAGATCCCAAGAGATTTTTTGAATTAAGGACTCACCTAAGTTCCCTTTCCTGTAATGCTCCAAATATAAAGGTATAAATCCAGTCCTTAATATAGAAACAGCTTCTTTTTTTCTTAACTTAGGACGAACATATTTTATAAATAGACATCTCGATTCTTTATACCCACGTAAAGCATTGAGTACTATATTTGAAATATAATCCGCAACTTGAATCCCAAAAGAATATGTAGAAACTTCAAATGCTATTGAATCCTTTATGTGAGAGTATTTTTCTACGAACTCTCCTCTAAGAAATATTTCGCTATAAAACCTAGATAATGGTTTTAGAAAAGCCACATCATATAATATAATCCCTCTTTTCCCTTGTTCTTTTAGTTCATCCTCAATTCGTAACATTATTGTTTGAAGGAAATCTCTCTCTATATCCCTTTGATTTTTAAAAACCCTTTCAAAAAAATATGTCCATACTACAATGATAACAGAACTTCTTGGTATTAGTTTAAGACTCTTCTCAAGAAATTCCATATAGTATTCATACCCCTTCTTACTATCCACAAGGTATTTTTTAAGCCTCTTATTACATCTTTTTTCTAAGTTAGGGCTATTCTTTTCCTGACATATTTTCAAAAACCATATGTCAGAAGTCTTTAACTCTTCATCTTTTGGAATCCCATATTCTTCTTTTAAAGATAGAAACTCATTAGAGGCTTCAAAATATTCTTTTTCCGGAATCACAACAACACTTCTTAGGTAATAATTCCCAACTCCAATCCTCCCAGCTTCATCTGAAAAAATAAACTCTACCATGAGTCCCACCAGAGATCTAGATGATCTTCTAAACTTAACAATAAACCTTTCTTATCCTAATGTTTCTTTTTTTAGCCTCCTTTTTTGCAGGCTTTGTTAAGGAGACTCGGGGACCAATTACAAGAACTGGTTTGCCTTTTATTGACCTTGCAACTTCTGCTAATTTTCTAATAACTGATGATGTCACTACTTGTTTACCTGCTTTAGTCTCTATAACTAACTTTTTTTGACGTTTTTTCTTTGCTATGATATCTATTTCTGTTCCATTTTTCACTTTATTTCTCTCTATAAAATAACCAGCCCGTTTATATCTGCTTGCAATTTTTTTCTCAAACCCAGATCCTTTACCTCTATTTCGTGGCATATCCTCCCCCTCCATTTTTAGTTAGTTAAATGTAATACAAATTCCTCTCCAACTTTCTCTGTATTTTTTTAATTTTCTTCTTTAATATCCTAATTTCATCCAAGGAAAGGCCAGATAATCGAATTAATTCAACCACGTCAGAACTTTCAGCCTTTTCTATTAATTCATCAATGTATTCATCTAAAGGAACACCTTTCTCCGAAGCTTCTTTTGCAACTTTTTCATAAATCTCAACTGAATCCACTAGATCCCAAAGAAGAAGATATAAGGCTTCACGAATAATTTCACTTCTTGTGGCGTATAACCCTTTCTCCACCAAGACATCTAATAACTCCACTAGTTCTGGAGGCAAAGAGATAGAAAGTTTTTTAAATATTGAGGGCATTTTATTCTCACCCTAATAATACCTTAGTAGTATTTAACTATTTAAATTTTTCGGTTTAGATATACATACCTTAGGTATCACCTTTCAAAGCCATTTAGTAACATTACCAAAGAGGTCAGTTAAACAGAGAATAAATTCTTACAAAATCGTGCCAAAAGGCAACTAGAGAGACAAATCTGTGAACAAATACCAGAAATTTAAACTAAACGCCCCATTGCTTGTCCTGATAGTATAAATAACGTGCAACACAAACCATTTAAACAGTGCAACGTTAAATCTTAATGAAGACAACACAAAAAGGTGGGAAAAATGTTTGAATCTATCCTCAAAAAGCTCCACAGAACAAATGCCCCTATTACTGGCAAATCTAAAATACCAGCCGCTGGAGTCAAAGCCTTTGAAGCAATCCTCAAATCCAAGGGACTTAAAGAAGGAAGTGAGGCAGTTAAAATAGCGCTCTCTGAGTTTTCAAAATACAACAACGAAAATGAAGAAACATTTCAAGAGTTCAAGAAAATACTAGAGAGGGAGTTTTCAGGGCTTAGGGGGGCGAGAATAATCAAGGCTAAAGCTAAAGCCCTAAAAGAGCTCTGGGAAGCTGAAGCCAAAGCACTTTTCGGTCCAGTAAGAAGAACTAAATGGATCTCCATTAGAGTCACGGAAGAAGAATATAATAAAATCCTTGAAGAGGCAAACAAAGAAGGTTTGGATGTATCAAACTACATACGGAAAAAGCTCGGACTCAGTTATGAAGTCTAATTTTTCTTTTGTTCTCCTTTTTCAACGCCTCTTTTATAGTGTGCAATTGTTAAGGAGCTACTTCGGGCAAAGCCCGAGGCGGGTTAAAACCCACCGTATTCCGCTGCGCGCGGGAGGCAAGCCCCCCGTGCTCGCTCCATAAGGAAGTTAAATCAGTGGGTATCTTCACTCATTCAGTTTTAGAGCTTCCCTAAGCTTGGCACCATTTCAAAAATACCAGCTCTTGTGAGAGAACCTGCTCCATACTCTCAACGAGGTTAATGTTCAAGATTTCGAATTGCATTAAATGCAACTCAAACTTTTCTCAACTAAACTTTGCCTTTATGTTGCACGAAAAATCAATTTAATGTTGCACCAAAAAACTTATAAATGTGTTGCACACATAGGGTATTTTGAGAACCTTTGCGGAGGCCTGCCAAATGGAAGTTGTCCAAACCCAAATTGTTGGATTTTTGAAGCCTGCCATGAAAAGCCCAACAGAAGAGCCCAAAGTTGAGTTTAGAACAGCCCTGGAATTTGAAGCCATTGCAGAAAGGAAGAGAAGAGCTTTTGAGAAGTGGCACCCCATAATAAAGAAGACTGAGTTTTTAGTTATTAGGGAACACCTTCGGGCAAAGGATGTGTATGGAAAGGATTACATTGAAAAGGTTTTGAACGTGCAGTTTTTGGCTGAAATTCTGGAAAACTACAAGGTCAAAGCCCAAATTATAATCTATGAGGCTTATTTTGAGGTCAAATTCTTCCACCACCTTAGTAAGGTCAAGTACAGAAAGATAGTGCAGGAGATCAACAGGGTTACACTCCAGGAGCTCAATGAAAGGGCCCAATGGGACAAGAAAGAGAAAGTCCTCAAGGTGCCGAGAGTTAAGGAGAAACCCATTGACGAGCTGATGGAAGTTGAAATTGACTTTTGATTCTTTTTCACTTTTTGGAGGGGCTTGAGATGAAGGAGTTGAGATGTGCAATTTGTGGCCAAGAAATAACTCACAATGAAGTGGGCTTTATTTTCAAAGATGGGGAAGTTATGTGTGTTTACTGTTTGGACGAGGCTCTTTTGGAGATCCAAGACGAAGAAATTCCCCCAGAGGAAGTTAATCATATGATTAGAGAATTTTTGAAGAGCTTACAGCTTCCTAAGCTTCCAGAAAAGGCTTTCAAGGTGGTGAGGGCATGAAGATAAACGTTTACAAAGACTTCGAAGATTTGGAGCCACACCATGGAAGAAAAGTCACTAAGAGAACCCTTTTGAAAGTTCTTGAGAAGGGTCTATATGAAAAGATTGTGATTGATATGGTCTTAACAGACGATTACATGTGGGATTCAGTTCTTGACTTCCAGAGAGGAAGGGAGATCCTAAATGTCAAAAAACTCATTGAAGAAATAAAAAGAGGATGGGCCCGTCCTTATTGTTTGGCCCTTTACTATCCAGAGAAGCATGCCATAGAGGTAAGCTGGTACAGACATCAGTATTACACGATTTATTTGAAGCCTGAAGTTAGAGTTATTGAAAAGATAAAATCAAAAAGGAAAAAGTATGCCTAACTACTGTTTCCTTCTTCTTTTCTTCCAAAAGATTATCAACATCCCAAAAATTCCAATAAGCATTAAAAAGATAGTTCCATTAGAAAGACGAGCTGTAGAAAAGTCTACATCAACAATCGAGGTGTCATCAACTTTTACGTAGGCTTTCCTTTCAGTGATTAAACATAAAAATCCCATGTAACATTTTTTGATCTTTAAAAGATACTCATTTTCGCCTAAAAGAAACGTTGCCATCCCATTTTCATCAGAAATCTGCTCCAACACTTTTCTGGGAGATCTATATCTATCAGGATACCTTTTCATTAAATATGTACTATAGACAACAACTGTAGCGCCTTTAACTGGTGTATTCCTTTTAGAAATTTTCACAATCAATTTTCCTCGTTTTATGTATTCATCAGAAACATCAATCCTGTCTGCAGGATTGAACATATCAACAGATTCTACATAGGACCAATGTCTTCCTTCAGCAAACTTCTTTGGATCAACAATAGGACCAACAGTCGATGGATCAAACACAATTTTAATGCCATTATAGTAATATTCCGCCCATGCATGATCCTCACCAGGTGCTCTAACAATCCTCGCTTTAACCCCCGCATGAGTCATTATGAATACAAAAACTCGAGCATATTCCTCACAGTTAGCTAATTTTGAATGAAGTATCCATGAAACAGGAGTTGGATAAAATGTTGGCCTCAAAAACCATCTATATTCCCCCTCTATTTTATATATGCCTATGTTTCTGAGAAGTTCTGGAGTTTTTTGATAATAAGTATATGGAGACACAAAGTTTGATTTTTCCCAAAAGTAAATATTCAACGCAATTTTATTGGGATTAGTCTCATTTCCAATAACAGTAGATACTACATCATTAATAATTTTCTCACCCCATATCGCATCATAAATAGCAGGTATCAAATTAAGGAGGAAAATCCATACTAATGATACCAATAGTCCATGTTTTACTCCCAAAACAATTGTCAACTTAAGACTTCTTTTCATCAGATTGTTTCACCTTTTTCTTCTCTTCTGGGGCTTTCTTTAAATAATAATTGATGCTAACTAAAGTGCCAACAACAGATCCAAAGACAGAACCAAAGGTAATCCCTAAAACAAAATATCTTCTCATTGTGAGCCTAATAGAATTCTTAAGAGACAAGACTTGAGAACTCAACTGCTCTATTCGTTGATTTAGAATATTTATGTTGTTTCTTATCTGTATTAACTCAAAATTGGTAACATTCACACTAATGTTTTCGTAAAGACTTTTGTAATAGTCCCTTTCTTTGGTGACATTCTCCAGTGTCTTATTGAGTATTAGTAATTGTTGATAACATTCTGCAAGAGCCTGATCAATATTTTCTGAAATCGGAGTAGTGGGAATACCATAGACCAAAAGCACTGAAACAAAACTAACAACAAACACAAAAATCCAAAATAAACGAAATCTAACTTTCATAATTATCACCATATAATGTGAATACACTAAAGCAAGCTCTCTATCAACTTGTAGTCCTCTTCTGGCAGTTCTCTCATAGCTTTGCCCATCAAGTGACCGCTCCACTTCTTCTTGTTTGTGATGAACTTCAGCTTTGGAATTAAGGGCTTGAACTCAACCTCTCCAAGCTTTACGGGCTTAATTTTGACTCTCAGAGGATAAGTCTCGTTGAGATGCGGCGGAGACTTGAAGATTTTTGTTGAGTCCTGATAGGGCTCGCTTACAACTTCAAAAATGCCAACAATCTTTGGTTCCAAAATTTGCTTATCTTTTCTTTCTTGCTTCACGTAAATTACAAGCTTATCACCGAGCTTTACTTTGGCAATAGTGTTCCTATGCCTCTTCGGCACACCCCAGACGTTCTCCTTTTTGATAACCTCCCAATTATCACGGTTCGTAATGCAAAGCCAGTACGCCATATTACCACCAAGAAATATTTGTTTGTATTCTTTTTAATTTTAA